>NZ_JBHXRA010000015.1:122246-199222 GCF_042717045.1 Nocardia sp. NPDC058633 | reverse complement strand
GCCCGGTCCCATTCCGAACCCGGAAGCTAAGGCCACCTGCGCCGATGGTACTGCACTCGACAGGGTGTGGGAGAGTAGGACACTGCCGGAACATCATTGCGAAAGGCCCTCCAACTTCGGTTGGGGGGCCTTTTTGCGTTTCCGGCGTGGGCCACGTCACTCTGGAGTATGTTGTCGAGAACAACATTCGTTCCAGCTCGACCGCCCACCCGGCGGTTCCACGAAAGGCCCACGCTCATGCGTCAGGGGATCTTCGGCATCGCGGCCGTATCGATCGCACTTCTCACCTCGGTCACTGCCTGCGGTGACGACACTTCGACCTCCTCGGGGAGCGGCGCCGAGATCGGCGTGATCCTGCCCGACAGCAAGACCTCGGCGAGGTGGGAAACGGCCGACCGCAAGTACCTTCAGGAGGCGTTCGACGCCGCGGGGATCAAGGCCGACATCCAGAATGCCCAGGGCGACAAGAACGCCTTCCAGACGATCGCGGACCAGATGATCACCAACGGTGCCTCGGTCCTGATGATCACCAACCTCGACAGCGGCACCGGCAAGGCGGTCATCCAGAAGGCCAAGGCGCAGGGCGTGACCGTGATCGACTACGACCGGCTGACCCTCGGCGGCGGTGCGCCGTACTACGTGTCGTTCGACAACGTGAAAGTCGGGCAGCTGATGGGCGACGGCCTGGCGAAGTGCCTGGCCGACAAGCAGGCGGTGAAACCGGTCGTCGCCTACCTCAACGGCGGTCCGACAGACAACAACGCCGCCCTGTTCAAGAGCGGTTACGACGGCGCGCTGAAGCCGAAGTTCGACGCGGGTGAATTCGTGAAGGGGCCCGATCAGGCGGTCCCGGAGTGGGACAACACCAAGGCGGGCACCATCTTCGAGCAGATGCTCACCGGCACACCCGATCTCGGCGGCACCGTCGCGGCCAACGACGGTCTGGCCAATGCGGCCATCGCGGTGCTGAAGAAGCAGAAGCTGAACGGCCAGATCCCGGTGACGGGTCAGGACGCCACGGTCCAGGGGCTGCAGAACGTTCTGGCCGGTGA
Organism: Nocardia sp. NPDC058633; assembly: GCF_042717045.1. Classification (NCBI taxonomy): domain Bacteria; kingdom Bacillati; phylum Actinomycetota; class Actinomycetes; order Mycobacteriales; family Nocardiaceae; genus Nocardia; species Nocardia sp. NPDC058633. The sequence goes on along the minus strand of NZ_JBHXRA010000015.1, from coordinate 198,170 downwards.
CCAGTGCATGACCGTGTACAAGGCGATCGAGCTCGAGGCCGCCGCCGGCGCGAAGTTGGCTATCGCGCTGGCCAACGGCGAGAAGGGCGAGGCGCCGAACTCCGTCGACGACCCCGAGGCCAAGACGAAGGTGCCCGCGGTGCTGCTCGAACCGAAGGCGATCTTCAAGAACAACGTGAACGACGTCGTCGCGGACGGTTTCGTCGACAAGGCAGAGCTGTGCACCGGTGAATTCGCGAAGCTCTGCGCGGACAACGGCGTCCGCTGATGGCCGATACCCCGCTCATCGAACTGCGCGGTCTGGAGAAGAGTTTCGGTCCGGTCCACGTGCTGCACGATATCGACTTCTCCGCCTACAGCGGGGAGGTGACAGCGCTGGTCGGTGACAACGGCGCTGGCAAGTCCACTCTGGTCAAGTGCATCGGCGGAACCCACCCGATCGATGCGGGGCAGGTCGTGTTCGACGGTGAGCCGGTGCAGATCGGCAATCCGAGGGACGCGGCGGAACTGGGTATCGAGATCGTGTACCAGGATCTCGCGCTCTGCGACAACCTCGACATCGTGCAGAACATGTTCCTCGGCCGCGAGAAGAAGCACGGCATCGTGCTCGACGAGTACGGCATGGAGGAACTCGCGGGGGCGACCCTGGCGGGTCTGTCGGTACGGACGGTGAAGTCCGTGCGTCAGAAGGTGGCGAGCCTGTCGGGTGGCCAACGTCAGACCGTCGCCATCGCGAAGGCCGTGCTGTGGAACAGCAAGTTGGTGATTCTGGACGAACCGACCGCGGCACTCGGTGTCGCCCAGACCCAGCAGGTGCTCGAACTGGTGCGCCGCCTGGCCGACAAAGGTCTTGCGGTGGTGTTGATCTCGCACAACATGAACGACGTCTTCGCGGTGTCGGATCGCATCGCGGCGCTGTACCTGGGCCGGATGGCCGCGCAGGTACGCACCGCCGCTGTGACCCACTCGCAGGTCGTCGAACTGATCACCTCCGGCCGTAGCGGGAGCCTCGGAAGCGGAGTGCAGGCATGAGCGTGGATATGAAGAAAGAGGTCACTGAGCCTGCCGCACCGGTGACCGCACTGGTCAACGGCTATGTCGCGCGGATTCGCGGCGGCAACATGGGTGCGCTGCCCTCGGTCATCGCACTGGTGGTGCTCTCGGTTGTCTTCTGGATCGCGCGGCCGGTGTTCATGACCCAGGGCAATATCGCGAACCTGCTCACCCAGGGTGCCGCCATCGCGGTGATCGCCATGGGTTTGATCTTCGTGCTGTTGCTCGGGGAGATCGATCTGTCGGCCGGCTTCACCAGCGGGGTGTGTGCCGCGGTGCTCGCGGTGCTGCTCACCGACAAGGGCTGGCCCTGGTACGCGGCGGTGCTCGTATCGCTGCTCACCGGTGTCGTGATCGGGCTGAGCATCGGTGCGATCGTGGTGAAGATCGGTGTCCCGTCGTTCGTGGTGACGCTGGCCGCGTTCTTGGCGCTGCAGGGTGTCGCACTGAAGATCATGGACAACGGTCGCAACATCTCCATCCACGACGAGACGATCCTGGCGATCGCCAACAAGAATGTGCCGCCCCTGCTGGGCTGGGTCATGTACCTGGTGCTGCTGGCCGGGTTCTCGTTCGTGCAGTACCGAAAGTTGCGTGCGCGCAACACACTCGGGCTGACCGGTGAGACGGCACCGGTGGTCGCGTTGCGTATCGCGACGGTCGCGATCGTCGCGGGGATCGCGGTGCTCGTGCTCAATGACGAGCGCAGTCGCAATCCGGAGGTCAACTCGCTGCAAGGCATGCCGATCGTGGTGCCGCTCATCATCGCGCTCCTGCTGCTGTGGACGTTCGTGCTCGATCGGACCTCCTTCGGCAGGCATGTCTACGCGGTCGGCGGCAGTGTGGAAGCTGCTCGGCGCGCGGGCATTCCGGTCGATCGGATCAAGATCAGTGCTTTCGTGCTGTGCTCGACGATGGCGGCCGTCGGCGGTTTGATCGCCGCCTCGCGGGCCAACTCGGTGGATCCGAACACCGGCGGTTCGGACGTGCTGCTCACGGCGGTCGGCGCGGCCGTGATCGGCGGTACCAGCCTGTTCGGTGGTCGCGGCCGGATGCTCGACGCGGTACTCGGCGCCGCGGTGGTCGCGGTGATCAACAACGGGATGGGCCTGATGGGCTACAGCGCGGGCACGAAATTCGTTGTGACAGGATTTGTCCTGCTGCTCGCGGCGGGGGTGGATGCGCTCTCCCGCAAGCGTTCACTGCCAGGAAGTTGACCATCGACCGGGAAGGCTGGGCCGGATGAGGGCTGCACCCGCCCCGGACGAGATTCGCACACGCAATCTCGCCGTGCTGCTGCGCCACGTCCATCTGAGTGGCCCGGTGTCGCGGGCGGTGCTGGCCGAGCGAATGGGCCTGAACCGCAGCACGATTTTGGCGCTGACCACCGATCTCGCGGCTGCCGGGTTGGTGAGTGAGGAACTGCCCGCCCAGACCGGCAGGGCCGGACGGCCGTCGCTGGTGGTGCGGCCGGAGTCGGAGCGGGTGTTCGTGCTCGCGCTGGATGTCGGGGCGGACCGGCTCGCGGTGGCGCGGGTCGGTCTGGGCGGAGTGATTCTCGATCGGCGCGAAACACCGCGCGACAGTACGGCCTTCGATCCCGACGAGGTGGTCGAGTCGCTGGCGGCGATGGCAGAGCACATGATCGGCACTTCGGGGCGTGACAGTGTCTGTGTAGGAGTCGGTCTCGCGTTCTGCGGCATGGTTCGCGAAGGTGACGGTGTGGTGCGGTACGGGCCGAACATCGGCTGGGTGGACGTGCCGGTGGGCGCGAAACTGTCGCAGCGGCTCGGTGTTCGGGTCGTGGTCGGCAACAACGCCAATCTGGGCGCGCTCGCCGAACGTGAGCGCGGTGTCGGTGCCGGGGTGTCGGATCTGATCTACCTGCACGGTGAGGTCGGCATCGGTGGTGGCGTCATCATGGGCGGCGAGTTGCTCGGCGGTGAGGGCGGCTACGGCGGCGAGGTCGGGCACATGATCATCAATCCCGGCGGGCGCGCGTGCCGGTGTGGTTCACGTGGTTGCCTGGAGGCCGAAGCCGGGGAACTGGCGTTGATCGCGGCGGCGGGGCGTGCCGACCTCGCCGGTCGGGCGGCGGTGGAGGCGATAGTCGACGCTGCCGCTCGCGGTGACGCGACCGCCCGCGACGCGCTGCACCAGGTCGGCGACTGGCTCGGCTACGGGGTGGCCAATCTGGTCAATATCTTCAACCCGACGATGGTCGTGTTCGGTGGCGTGCTGCGTGAGGTCTACCTCGCCTCGGCCGCCCAGGTCCGCAGTCGATTGGCCGAGAACGGGCTCCTGGCCGTGCGTGAACGCGTGCGGCTGCGGACCTCGGCGCTGGCCGACGACGCCCCACTGATCGGGGCCGCGGAACTGGCGTTCGCCGACGTGCTGACCGACCCGTTGCAGACACTGGCGCGCAGCTCCGGCAGTTGATCGATCGGCCGCGGTGCGGCGGCTATCGTGAAGGCATGGCGACCACCAGGATCGGCACGCACATCAATGCGCCCCGCTCGACCGTCTATCGCCTGTTGCTGGACGGTGACGCGGTAAGCGTCTGGATGGTGCCCGACGGGATGACCAGCGAAGTGCATCGGTTCGAACCGGTGGAGGGCGGATCGTTCTCGATCACGCTCACCTACGAAGCTCCTGTCGACGAGGGCAGAACGCAACCGCAGCACGATGCCTACTTCGGGACGTTCCGCACGCTCGTCCCGGACGAACAGGTGATCGAGGTGCTGGAGTTCGTCACGGAGAAACCGGAGATGACCGGCGCGCAGTCGGTCACCTTCACCCTCACCGATGCCGACGGCGGCACCCACCTCGACGTACTGCACGAGGGGGTTCCGGCCGGACTCGGCCTCGCCGACAACGAGGTGGCCTGGCGGATGGCGTTGACGAAACTGGTTGCGCTGGCCGAGCGGGGGTCGGTCGGCTGAGCCCGCCCAGCCGGGTCGCTCGCCTCAGCGCACGGCGTCGTCGGCGCGGGGTGTGATACCCGAGGTGGGCACGAGGTCCCAGGCTTCGAGCTGCTTGCGGATCTGTTCGGCCGCGTCGATATTGAGTGGTCCGCTCGTCCACAGCGCGTACGGCAGGTTGAAGAACCGGCTGTCGCGGACCGCGCGCAGGCCGTTGATGCCGGGTTTGGCACGCAGCAAGTCGACTTTCTGGGCGTAGGTCTGGCCGGGGTAGTCCACGAACATGATGGCGTCCGGATCCGCGGCCGCGAGCCGCTCCCAGGAGACCTTCGTCCAGGTGTCGTCGACATCGTCGAGGATGTTGCGGGCTCCCGCGGCTTCGAGGATCGCTTGCGGCGCACCGTATCTGCCGCTGGAGTAGATGGTGTCGGTGCCGCTGTCGAACAGGAACACGGTCGGGGTTCGCGCCGGCTTCGGGGCGGCGGTCAGGGCGGCGAGCCTGCGGTCGAGGTCGGCGGTGACCTCGACGGCGCGGTCGGGACGGCCCGTGATCGTGCCGAGGTCGGTGAGGTCGGTGCGCAGCGCGGTCCACGGTTCCACGGTGCCGCGGGCGGGCGCACCATCGAGTTGGCGGCAGCTCTCGGTGAGGACGTAGGCGGCGATGCCGTCCTTCTGTAGTACGGCGGGGGTGAGATTGCTCGCCTCGTCGTAGCCGTAGCTCCAGCCCGCGACCATGACGTCCGGGCGCTGGGCGAGCACCGTCTCGCGCGAGGGGTACTCGGGGGCAACAGATTTCAGGCTGTCGACAATCTCGGCGCCGTAGTGCGCCCGCAGGGTATCGGCGTCGCGTTGGATGCTCGAGACCGCGGCGACCTGGTTCTGCGCACCGAGGGCGAGCACCATCGAGACGAGGTTTCCGTCGTTGACGAACAGCCGCTGTGCGGGGGAGGGGAACTGGGATTCTTTGCCGCAGTTGAGGATCGATATGGTCGTCGCGGACTGCGTGGTGGTGCCGGTGCAGGCCGTCAGGACGGCGGCAAGGGCAGTGGTGGCCAGGATCGGGCCGTACTTCTTCATCGTCGCGCCTCTCGCGGGGTGATCAACAGGTGGTCATCGCCGGTCACCGGGTGCCGCACGCGCGTCGCGTCGACCCCGAACACTTCGCCGACCACGTCGGGGGTCAGCGCCTGCGCCGGTGGGGCGGGCGGTCGAGTGGAGCCGTTGTGCAGCACGATGATCCGATCGCAGTAGCGGTCGGCCAGGGACAGATCGTGCAGGGCGGCGACGACAGTTCGGTCCAGGCTCCGGATCAGGGTGAGCAGTTCGAGTTGATGGGTGACGTCGAGGTGGTTGGTCGGTTCGTCGAGGAGCAGGACGGGGGTGTTCTGGAGCAGGGCCCGGGCGAGCAGAACCCGCTGACGTTCGCCGCCTGACAGTTGCCGCACCTGTCTGCCCGCGAAGCCGGCGAGATCGACTGCCGCCAGAGCTTGTGCCACGCGCTGCTGTTCGGGCGCGGCGCCGAGACCCCACGGCGGCAGATAGGGGGTCAGCCCGAGGGCGACCACTTCGCCGACCAGCATGTCGGCGGGCGGGTCCTCGTCCTGCGCCACCGATGCCACCGTCGAGGCGCGCCGCCGGGGCCGCAGAGCGTGCAGATCCAGCCCGTCCACGAGCACCCGGCCGTGCTCGGGCCTGTGGACTCCGGCCAGTACCCGCAGCAACGTCGACTTGCCGCTGCCGTTGGGCCCCACGATGCCGACGATCTCGCCAGGGCTGATCGAAAAGTCGGCGCCGACAACGATATTGCGTCGGCCGATCGCGCAGGTGAGTGTGTCGGCTCGCAGTGCGCCTGGCCTGCCCATCGTGGTTCGGCCGCTCGACGGTGACGCCGTGGCCGATATGACGCCGGGCAGCCCAGCCGAGCCAGGCATCGTCGAGGGCGACGTCACCGGCGAGTCGGACTCCGTCGCAGGTGAGTCGGTCTCCGGGGGTCGAAGGTCGCGGTTATGGGCCGCGTGGTCGGGAGCGATCCGGTCGAGGGTGTAGATGGTGTCGTCCGGGGTGAGCCGTGGTTGTGGTGTCTCGCTGTCGGCATGGCGGCCCGTCGTCCGTCGCCCGAATACGCGTAGATAGCTGCTCATGACGCGCCGAACTGGTAGCGGCGTCTGCCCATCAGGAGGAGGAAGATGGGGGCGCCGATGAGGCCGGTGAGCACGCCGACAGGGATCTCGGTGGGGCGGACCAGTATTCGGGCCGCGGCGTCGGCGACCACCAGGAACAGCGCACCGCCCAGCGCGCAGGTGGGCAGCAGGTTGCGGTGGCGGGGACCGACGATCATCCGCGTGGCGTGCGGGACGACGAGGCCGACGAACCCGATGCCGCCCGACACCGCGACGAGGACGCCGACGAGCACCGCGAGCAGCACGAACAGGCCGATGCGCAGGTGCCCGACCGGGACGCCGACCGACGACGCGGTGTCCGCGCCGAGGGTGAGCGCATCGAGCCAGCCCGCTGTCGCCCACAGGATCGCGCCGCACACTACGACGACCGTGAAGGGCAGGGCGAGGGTCGTCCAGTCGGCGCCGGCGAGACTGCCGAGCAGCCAGAACAGCACCGACTCGGCTGCCGCGGGATCGGTGCTGCGAAACACGAGGAAGCTGCTGCATCCGGCGAAGGCCGAACCGAGTACGGTGCCGGTGAGTACCAGCCGCAGTGGGGTGAGACCGCCCTGGGCCAACGCGATCAGCAGCACCAGGGTCGCGGCTCCGAACGCGCCGAGCAGCGCACCGCCGGACAGCGCCCAGATACCCGCGCCGGCGAACAAGCCGGAGGTGATCACCGCGGCCGCGCCGACTCCGGCACCCGAGGAGACACCGAGCAGGAACGGATCCGCCAGAGGGTTGCGCACCAGCGTCTGCATCGCCGCACCGGCCAACGCCAATCCGGCGCCGACCACCGCCGCCAGCAGGGTGCGCGGGACCCGGAGTTGCCAGACGATGGTGTCGATGCCGAGGTCGGTGGCCCTCGCGCCGGTGAGCCGCGCGAGGAGGGTGTCCAGCACCGCGGACACCGGCACGATCTCCGCGCCGAATCCGGTGGCACCGATCATGGCCGCCGACAACAACGCCCCGAGTAGCGGTAGGGCGAGCGAGATCCGAGCACGGATCATCGCGAATTCTCCACAGGCAAGGCGCGGCCCTTTCAGAGGGTGCCCCGGCAAGGGAGGTCTGACTTTCGCCGTGCGGCGATCACAGTGGCGCGACCGTTCCGGAGTTACACCGGATTCCCACACCCACCGGGGATGACGCCCAGACTGTAACGCGGCACTCGGTGCCATCGCGGAGCCGGGCCCTTCGAATCAGGCGAATGTTAATGGTGTTCGGCGGCGATCGCGGTTGCTTGAATTCGTCCATGTACCGACCGAACACCTTTCGACCCGGCCTTTTCGGCCGTGCCACCGCCGCACTTGTCGCGATGGCCACCGTCGCGACGCTCGGCCTGACCGGCTGCGCGCAGGGCAACGGCGCGCCGGTCGGCACCCCCGACACGCCGCTGCCGACAGAGATTCCGCCCGGGACCACGCTCGTCGTCGCCGATCAGCAGGAACGCCTGCAATCGGCGCTGCGGCTGTCCGGCGAGCTGGACAAGCTGCCGTTCGAGATCGAGTTCGCGAATTTCGTCGGCGGCCCGGCCATCCTCGAGGCGTTCCGGGCGGGCGCGGCCGACGTCGGCCAAGTGGGCGATGTACCGCCGATCCACGCGCTGGCCGCAGGCCAGGACGTCCCCATCATCGGGTCCTACCAGACCAACCCGCAGGCAATGAAACTCGCTGTCGCGCCGGGTCTTTCGATCGAAAAACTCGCGGATCTGAAGGGCAGGAAGATCGCCTACGCCGAGGGCACGGCTCAGCAGGCCGCGGTGCTGAAGGCGCTCACCAAGGCGGGCCTGACGCCTACCGAGGTGGAGCTGGTCCGGCTGCAACTGGCCGAGTTCCCCGACGCGGTGCGCACCGGACAGGTCGACATCGCGCCGCTGATCGAACCCAATGTGACACGGTTCTTGCGCACCCCGGGTGCCTCGCTGATCCCGGATTCGGAAACCACGGGCATCTACAGCGGTCTCGCCTTCCTGTACGCGCGCCGTGCGGTGGTCCAGGATCCGGCCAAGGCTGCCGCGACCCGCGCACTGGTCGGCGCGTTCGTGCGGGCCTGGCAATGGACCAACACCCACCGTGCGGAGTGGGCGAGCCGGTATTACGTCGACAGTCAGAAGGTCAGTGGCGACGACGCGAAGCGGATCGTCGAATCGCTGGGCACCCTCACGTTCCCGCACCTGGATCAGCAGCTGATCGCCCGTCAGCAGAGCACCATCGACGCGATCGACGCTGTAGGCGAGTTGCCCCAGAAGATCGAGGCCGTCGACGGTTTCGACCTGCGCTTCGACGCCGCGGTCACCGAGGCGGTCACGGCCGGCGGGGCGGCGTTCGCGCCGGCGGCGAGCTGATGGCCGTTCTCGATGCGGGCGTGCTACGCCGAGTCAGGACGCAGTCGGCCCCGGTCGAGGCGCTCGCGCCGCGTGGGCGGGGCAAGCGCAAGCTGGGACCCGGCACGCCGATCCCGTTCGGCTTCGCCCTCGGTCCGGGCTTGCTCATCGGCGCCTGGGTGCTCGGATCCGCGATCGGCGCCATCGACCCGCAGACATTGCCCGCGCCGTGGACCGTCGCGCAGACCGCCGGTGAGCTGATCGCGGACGGCCGGTTGCAGTCCAACCTGCTGGCCTCGTTGCAGCGTGCCGTGATCGGCCTCGTCCTGGGTGTGGTGATCGGTGTGGTGCTCGCCCTGGTGGCCGGGCTGAGCCGGATCGGGGAGGCGGTGGTCGACGGTCCCGTGCAGATCAAGCGGGCGATCCCGACGCTCGCGCTGATCCCGCTGTTCATCGTCTGGTTCGGGATCGGCGAGCAGATGAAGCTGATCGTGATCACGACCAGCGTGCTCATTCCGATCTATATCAATACCCACGCCTACCTGCGCGGCGTCGACGCGCGCTACGTGGAGCTCGCCGAGACGGTCGGGCTGTCGCGGTGGGGATTCCTGCGTCGGATCGCGCTGCCGGGCTCGCTACCGGGCTTCTTCCTAGGGCTGCGGCTGGCGGTGACCATCTCCTGGTTGGCGCTGGTGGTGGTCGAACAGGTCAATGCGACCAGTGGCATCGGCTACCTGATGACGCAGGCGCGAACCTACGGGCAGATCGACGTGATCGTCGTCGGCCTGGTGATCTACGGACTGCTCGGACTGTTCGGCGACCTCGCCGTGCGGGCAACGCAACGAAAGGTGCTGGCATGGCGACAGACATTGGGCGACTGAGCTCCGACGAACGGGTAGTCGTTCGCACCCGCGCGCTCACGCGTGGCTTCGGCGAGCGAATCGTGTTGAACGGCATCGATATCGAGATCCGGCGCGGGGAGTTCGTCGCGTTGCTCGGGCGCAGTGGTTCCGGCAAGAGCACCCTGCTGCGTGCGCTGGCCGAACTCGACTCCGAGGTACCCGGCGCGGGCGAGCTGACGGTGCCCACGCAGCGCGCGGTGGTGTTCCAGGATTCGCGGCTGCTGCCGTGGGCGCGGGTTCTCGACAATGTGGTGCTCGGGTCGACCGGGCGCGACGCGGCTCGGCGCGGACGGTCGGCCTTGGCCGAGGTCGGGCTGGCAGGGCGTGAGAAAGCTTGGCCGCGTGAGCTGTCCGGTGGCGAACAGCAGCGGGTGGCGTTGGCTCGGTCGCTGGTACGCGAGCCGGAACTGCTCCTGGCCGACGAACCGTTCGGTGCGCTCGACGCGCTGACCAGGATTCGGATGCACGCGCTCCTGCAAGCGCTGTGCCGACGCCACCGGCCTGCCGTGCTGCTGGTGACCCACGATGTGGACGAGGCCGTGCTGCTCGCCGATCGGGTGCTGGTGCTCGGCGAGGGGCGGATCACGATCGATCAGCGCATCGAGACCCCGCGTCCGCGCAGGCACGCGCACCCGGAGTTCGTCCGGCTGCGCGAGATCCTGCTGGCCGGACTCGGTGTCGACACAACAGAATTCGAGAAAGCGAAACAGGCGTCATGAGTGCACCACGTCAACTGAGTCTCAACGCGTTCATCTACCCGTCGGGGCACCACGAAGCCGCCTGGCGCCATCCCGACAGCAGGCCCGACCGTATCTACGACGTCTCCTACTACCAGGAGATCGGGCGTACCGCGGAAGCGGCGAAACTCGACGCGGTGTTCTTCGCCGACGGCCCCGCCCTGCGCACCGACGTGCGCCACAATGCCGCACCCGGCCTCGAACCGATCACCCTGCTCACCGCGATCGCCGCGGCGACAACACATCTGGGCCTGATCGCGACAGCATCGACCACCTACTACGAGCCCTACAACCTGGCGCGGCTTTTCTCCTCGCTCGATCACATCTCCGGTGGTCGTGCGGGCTGGAACATCGTCACCACCGGCACCGACCTGGCCGCGGCCAACTTCGGGCTCGACCGTCACCCCGATCACGCCGAGCGCTACGCCCGCGCACGGGAGTTCGTCGACGCGGTGGTCGGGCTGTGGGACAGCTGGGAAGACGATGCGATCGTGCTCGACCGCGCCGCCGGGGTGTATGCCGATCCGGACAAGATCCATCCGATCGACTTCATCGGCGAACACCTCAGTGTGCGTGGACCGTTCACCGCGGCACGGACACCCCAGGGGCGTCCGGTGCTGGTACAGGCGGGGGCTTCGAACGAGGGACGCACCTTCGCCGGACAGTACGCGGAAGCCATTTTCACAGCGCATCAACGACTCTCGGATGCCCAGGCGTTCTATGCCGACATCAAGTCCAAGGCCGCCGAGTTCGGGCGCACCGCCGACGAGGTGAAGATCCTGCCGGGAATCAGTCCGTTCATCGCCGACACCGAGGCCGCCGCAGTGCGTCTGGAACGCGAGTTCAACGAGCTCACGGTGCCCGAGTACGGGATCAAGCAGCTGGAATCGATCACCGGCACCTCGCTGCGCACCCTCGCGCTCGACGAGCCGGTGCCTGTGGAAGTGTTCGCGGGGGCGGGTGATGTCACCGACAACGCGCGCAGCAGATTGCAGGTGGTGGCCGGGATCGTCGAGCGGGAACGCCCGACCCTGCGCGGGCTGCTGCACCGGCTGGCCGGGGCGCGCGGACACCGGGTCTTCGCGGGAACGCCCGAGCAGGTGGCCGACACCATCGAGGAGTGGTTCACCCAGGGCGCGGCGGACGGCTTCAACGTGATGCCGCCGTATTACCCCGGCGGGCTCGAGGTCTTCGCCGAGACGGTGGTGCCGATTCTGCAGCAGCGTAAGCTGTTTCGCACCGAATACACCGGGACCACCTTGCGCGAGCACTTCGGGTTGGCGCGGCCGCGCAGCCAGTTCACCCAGCCGTCCGCTGCCGTCGAATGAGTGCTGGTTCCGACCAAGGGGGCGTTCGCTCGTGTGGCTGCCTGTGCCCACCCGGGGTCGCGGCCGGTGAGGCCGAGGATTCGGTCGAGTAGGGGAGCGCCGGGTGCCACGGGAACCTCGGCGCCGTAGACGCCCAGCCGGCGTCCCTGGTCGGCTGTGGCGAGGGTCTCGTCGTAGACGTAGCGCAGCAGATCGTCGTCCCAGTGCACGGCGGAGTCGAGGGCGCGGGCGAGATCCCAGCCGTGCACGACCAGCTCACCGACGACCATGCCGCCGACCAGCGACGCGGGCAGCTCCATCGGGCCGCCCATCCGGGTGACGCCCTGCCAGGCGCCGGGGTGACGCCAGGCGGTGGCGAGGTCGGTGAGCTGGGTATCGAGGGCCGCGGCCCAGTCGCCCGTGGTCAGATCCACCGCGATACCCGCGGCGATCGCCTCCTTGCGCGCCGCGCCGATCAATGCCGGACCCCGGTGCAGCAGGTGGTTCAGCAAGGCTCGGACACCTGCCCACGCCTGATCCGCTGGCCGATCTCTGCGCGCGGATAGTGACGACGATCGCCGAGGACATCGAAGTGACCAGGGTCGATGCGCTCGCGCAGCGATTCGGCCTGAGTATGCGGGGGATGCAGCGGTTGTTCGCCGAGTATGTCGGCGTCGGTCCGAAATGGGTGGTGCGACGCTACCGGCTGCACGAGGTCACCGAACGTCTCGCCCACGGAGCCGAGATCGATTGGGCCGCGCTCGCCGCCGAGCTGGGCTATGCCGATCAGGCCCATCTGAGCCGTGACTTCCGCGCGATCTTCGGTGAGCCGCCGACCCGGTACGCACAGCGCTATGAGCAGCAGTAACGCGGCGGGTGGTCATGGGCTGCTGTTGCCGGTGGGCGCGGTAGTGACCGGCAGCGACCGATCGCCGCCCCTACAGTGGGGGGATGTCGTCATTCGATCGGCATCCGTCCACCGTCGCGGACTTCGACGATGCGCGTCGGCGGGAGCGGTTGCGCGAAACCCGGCTCGGACACGCGTGGGGCGGTTGGCGCCGGACCGAGCTGACGGTATTGCGAATACTCGGGGTGCTGCTGGTCGTGATGATCGGGTTCGGGCAGTACTGGGTGCACGACGTGGCTCCCGAACGCGAGCGCCTGGCACAGACCACGCCGGAGTTGCTGCCGGCGAATCTGCCCGCGGATGCTCGGGATTGGGATACCGCGGTCGTCGATATGGTCGGGCTCGGGGGAGTGAACGCGACCCCGACCGCCAAGGCCCTGCCCGCGCTGAGTCGGCTGGGCGTGGTGTGGGCGGTGCGTTACGACAACGCGGGTATCGACACCAAGGTCATCGCCGAGATGATCGTGCGGGCGGCGCGGTACGGCAACGTGCGCAATATCGTGCTGGTGGGTCACAGCATGGGCGGGATCATCGCGCTCGAAGTGGCGCGCCACATCCACCTGGGCAGCGATCGGCGATTGGTGGCCGTGGTGCTGGACTGCACGCCGATGGATCTGGACGCGGTGCGCCCCGAGAGTCGCGGTCGCGGTGCGGATCTGGTGCGGTGGATGGGCTGGCTACCCGGTGCGAGGGAGAGCAGGCTGCTGCGCTTCGCGGTCGAGATGTCTGCTCGGCGTGAACGTTTCGCGCAGCGAGATGGGCTGTTCTATGATGTCGACCTCTCCGCGATGGCGAAAGTGTCCTCAGAAGTGTTGCGCGACAAGATATTGTCTCGTGACGCTGCCAGCAACGGGCTGATCGAGGCGCAGTTCCTGGCGATCGTCGCGGGCGGTGGCACCGCGGATCTGCAAGCGCTCGGCAGGCCGCATCCGGACAAGCGAAACCCGGCCATCGTGTTCATCCGACCTCGTGACGCGTCCCGCGACACGGTGGTGGACGTGGAGTACTCGCACAAGGTGCTGGTCGAACACTCCGGTGGTGTCGACGGCACGCTGTCGGTGGTGCGGCCCCGGGGGACCGAACATGCGAATCCGATTCAGCGACCCCGCGAGTACAACGAGGTCATCGAGTCGCAGGTACTGCCGTTCGTACGCCGCTTCCAGGAAGCCAATCGCAACGATCCGCCCTGATCAGCGCAGCCGGGCTCCGAGAATGGTGCGCACGCCTGCGATGAACAGTTGCAGGCCGAAGTCGAAGCGCGCGGTGGGGTCGGGAGTGTCGAGCAATGGCGTGTTGTCCTCGGGCAGCGCGCCGACGGAGTCCATCTGCATGCGCGACTGCTCGTCGACGGTCTGGCCGAGCACGTAGTAGAGCAGGGTGTAGGCCGTGAGGTCGGCCTCCTGCCTGGTCATGCCGGCACGAATGACGATGCCCGCCAGGCGTTCACGGGCTTTGCTCGTGGTCAGTCGCGAGGCGTAGGTGGCCGAGACCAATTCGGCGCCGTCGCGGTAGGCGAGCAGGCAGTCGCGCAGTCGATGCGCCAGCTCGGTGAGTTGTTCGGGCCATTCGGTGGCCGTGATCGCCTCGTCCATCGGGGCGAGAATCCGGTCGGCCACCGCACCGAGCAGGGTCTGCTTGTCCTTGACGTGCCAGTACAGCGCACCCGGCTGCACCTGCAGCGAGCCGGCGAGTCGACGCATCGTCAGATCGGCGAGCCCGTATTGGTCGAGAATCTCGACGGCGGCATCGACCACATCCGTCTTCCGCAGGTGCACGCGCGTCCTTCCGTCCGATTTCCGACCCGAGTGTCGTGACTCACTCGCAGCCGCTACCCTATCCTGAACACCGTTCAAGTTGCACGGCCACGCCGGGTGGATCACACCCACGGCACGTGCGCACACCCCGTCGAAGGGACATCACGTCGTGACGCAGGCACCCGTCCAGACCGATATTCTGGCCATCGCCCGTGAGCAGGTGCTCGAGCGCGGCGAAGGCCTCACCGAGCAGCAGGCCGTCGAGGTGCTGCGCCTGGGTGACGACCGCCTGGAGGCGCTGCTCGAGCTCGCCCACGATGTGCGGATGAAGTGGTGCGGCCCCGAGGTCGAGGTCGAGGGCATCATCAGCCTCAAGACCGGCGGCTGCCCCGAGGACTGCCACTTCTGTTCGCAGTCGGGCCTGTTCCAGTCGCCCGTGCGCGCCGCCTGGCTCGACATCCCCAGCTTGGTCGAGGCGGCCAAGCAGACCGCCAAGACCGGCGCCACCGAGTTCTGCATCGTCGCCGCGGTGCGCGGTCCCGACGAGCGCCTGATGGCGCAGGTCGCCGCCGGTGTGGAAGCCATCCGCAACGAGGTCGACATCCAGGTCGCCTGCTCGCTGGGCATGCTCAACCAGGAGCAGGTCGACCAGCTCGCCGCGATGGGCGTGCACCGCTACAACCACAATCTCGAAACCGCCAAGTCGCACTTCCCGAAGGTCGTGACCACCCACTCCTACGAGGAGCGCTGGGACACCCTGCGGATGGTGCGCGAGGCCGGTATGGAGGTGTGCTGTGGTGGCATCCTCGGCATGGGCGAGACCATCGAACAGCGGGCCGAGTTCGCCGCGCAGTTGGCATCGCTGAACCCCGACGAGGTCCCGTTGAACTTCCTCAACCCGCGCCCCGGCACCCCGTTCGGTGACCTCGAGGTGTTGCCCGCCGCCGACGCGCTGCGCGCCATCGCCACGTTCCGGCTCGCGATGCCGCGCACCATCTTGCGCTTCGCCGGTGGACGCGAGATCACCCTCGGCGATCTGGGCGCCAAGCAGGGCATGCTCGGCGGGATCAATGCCGTCATCGTCGGCAACTATCTCACCACCCTCGGTCGTCCCGCCGAGTCCGATCTGGATCTGCTCGGTGAGCTGAGCATGCCGATCAAGGCGCTCAACGACACTCTGTAAATCGCTGTGTACGATCGGGAATCGACCCAGGTCGCGGCTGTCGAGCCGCACTTCGCAGAGGCGGTAGCAGCAGTGGACGAGCGCGACGATTCCGTGCAACGCGAGCCGATCGTGCCCGGACTCGACAGTGAGGTCGAGCGCTACAACCCCTTCACCGGCACACGGATCGTGCCCGGGCTCGACGACGCGATGCCCGCGTCGGCCGCGCTCGGCCTCGAACCGCCACGATTCTGCGAGCAGTGCGGGCGCCGGATGGTCGTGCAGATCAGCCCCGACGGTTGGTGGGCCAAGTGCTCGCGGCACGGAGTCATCGAATCGGCACAGTTGGAACGCCGGTAGTGCTCGGCCGCGGGGAGCGCCACGAGGTGCTGCGGCGCGAGATCGTCGGCGTCGGCGTTGTCATGGTGGCGGTGCTGGTGACGAGCGCTGCGGCCGGGGTGGTGTGGGGTCTGCTCGCGCCGACCGAACGGTTGCGAGTGACCCAGCCGGGGCGCGCCGCGGTACTCACCGGGGAGAGCCTGCACCTGTTCGACGCGGTCGGAATGTTCCTGTGCTTCGGCGCGGTGGTCGCGGTGGTGAGTGCGATCGGCGCCTGGCGAATTCGGATCGCGCGCGGGCCGACTCTGGTGCTCGGCATGGCGCTCGCCTCGGGGCTGGGCGCCGCGCTGATGATGTGGATCGGGGAATGGGTTGCGGGCCTGCGTCATCCGCGCCCCGACGATCCGGCGGTCGGCCAGATCGTCGCGCTGCCCGCGGAAGTCGGGACCGGTCTCGCGCTGTTGGTGCAGCCGTTCCTCGTCGCCCTGGTGCTGTTGTTCCTCGCCGCGCTGCATCCGGCCGTCGATCTCGATTCCGGCGCTGCCGGGCTACTCGGTGACCTGCGTCCAGTCGATTTCGGCGACGAGGTCGATGACTACCGCCTGCCGTACGGCGCCGAAGAGTATCGGCCGAGCGGCGATTTCGATCCGAGTTCGCAACCACGCGGCTGAGCCACCCCAGCGCGATACCATTTTCGCATAACAGCAGGTAGATACCGGCTGTGGTGCGAGAGGAACGGTCGTGGCATTCATCGGTGGTGGTCCGGTCGTCGAAGAGCTGGACGCGAAATTCTGGCGGCTCACCGAACCGCTCACCTATCAGGGCGCGGTCGAAACCTTCACGGTGCCTGCCGGATTCCGCACCGACTTCGCCTCGGTGCCGCGTGCGCTGGTGTGGCTGATCCCGCGCTACGGCGCCTACACCAGGGCCGCGATCCTGCACGACTATCTGCGCCGCACAGGCGAAGTGGGGCCTGCCGACGCCGACGGGATTTTCCGGCGCAGCCTGCACGAGGCCGGGGTGTCGGTGCCGCGACGATGGATGATGTGGGCAGCGGTTCGCCTCGGCAGCCGGTTACGCGGTGCGCGCGCGGTCGATGTGCTCGGCTGGTTGCTGATCGCGGCGCCCTCCCTGGTGTTTCTCGTTGTTCCCGTGCTGGTGGTGACCGCGGCGCTGCTGGTGTTCTGGGTGGTCGAGCTGGCGTTCTGGGCGTTGGGGCGCATCACTCGCCGCACCGAGGCGCCACCACCGACGCCACAGATGAAGACCGCCTGAGCTTCTCGCGGCTGCGATGGGAACACCGGTACCGCTGGCTCTGTTCACCGGAAAACCATTGGAGTGTGGTGGTGGCAGCTCTCTATCCTGGCAGCACCGATGTCGGGGGAGGACTTGATCATGAACGCCGCAGTTGGGCAGCCCGCCGAGCGACCTGATCTGGTCGCTTGGCGGCGCCGCCAAGCCTTGCGCAGCTCGTCGGCCGCCACTGCGGTGCCCAGCGGGCGCACCTATCGGCGCACGTCGAAGCACCGCGATCGCCGCCACGACTCCTGAACGGGGCTGGACTATTCCGCTTCCGCCCGGGTCAGCACCACCAGCGGCAACGGTTTGTCGACCTTGGCCTGATATTCGGCCAACAACGAATTCTCCGCGAGCGCCCATGCCGCGAACTCGTCGTACCGCTCGCCGGTGAGCACATCGGCCGTCGCCGCGAACTTCTGCGCACCCAACTCGATGGTGACCCGTGGATCCGCCTTGGCGTTGTGGTACCAGGCCGGATACCGATCCTCGATGAACGAGCTCACATACATCAGGTCGCCGCGATACAACGCCCCTAGCGGAACCACATGGGGTTTACCGCTTTTGGCGCCCGTCGTGGTCAACAACAACAGCGTGGCACCCGCGTAGTCGCCTCCGACCTGCCCGCCGTTCTCCCGGAATTCTCGAACCACCCCATCGTTCCAACCGGCCATCTCGTCGGCTGAGTACTCCCGGTTCCACGGTGCGTCCGGATCGTCGTAGGAGGTGATCTCTTTCGCGTCCACTGGGGTGTTGTCCATGACGGCAGTGTGACACCAGCCACCGACAACTTTCGGCCGTCCGAGCCGCCACGGCATGTGGTCTGCACGGTGATCCGGTAGGCAAGGCCGATCCCCTTGCCGATACACGCGGCTCCGCCGAGGTCGCCGGGGGCGGGGCTTCGGCCTCACATATCGAGCCCGAGATCGAGTACGCGCACCGAGTGCGTCAGGGCGCCGATGGCGAGGTAGTCGACGCCGGTGCCCGCGTATTCGGCGGCTTGGTCGAGCGACAGTCCGCCGGAGGACTCGAGTTTCGTGTCGGGAGCTGCCGCATTACGGCGCTGGACGGCGGCCTGCGTCTGCCAGAGCGCGAAATTGTCCAGCAGCACCAGTTCGACGTTCTCGGCGAGCACCGCGTCGAGTTGTTCGAGGCTGTCGACCTCGACCTCGCAGGCGATATCCGGTGCCAAATCGCGGACCGCGCGCAGTGCGTCGACGACCGACCCCGCGGCCACCACGTGGTTGTCCTTGATCAGTGCGGCATCACCCAGCCCCATCCGATGGTTGACGCCACCGCCGACGCGGACCGCGTACTTCTGCAGGGCGCGCAGGCCGGGCAGGGTTTTTCGGCTGTCGCGGATCTTGCACTCGGTGCCCTCGACAGCGTCGACCCAGGCGGCGGTGGCGCTGGCGATACCCGACAGGTGGCAGACGAGATTGAGCATGGTCCGTTCGGCGGTGAGCAGGCCGCGGGTGGGCGCGACGATGCTCAGCACCGAGGTGCCCGGCTCCACTCGGGTGCCGTCGGCGACGCGCGCGGTGATCTCGTAGGTGCCCGCGCCGAGGACCTCGTCGAGCACGAGCAGGCCGACGTCGATGCCCGCGACCGTGCCGTGCTGGCGCGAGACCACCGAGGCCTTGCTCACCGCGTCTTCGGCAACGGTGGCGATGGTGGTGACATCGGGTCCGTACCGTAGGTCCTCGTCGAGGGCGGTGCGGATCAGCGTCGTCAGCTCCGTACGGTCCAGTGTGGGATCCAGAACCATCACTGCACTCCTGTTCTCGGGCGCGCCGTGCGCCGGGTCGATGGGGCGAGGACTTCTCGTCCGCCGGGATTGCTCGAACAACAGCAGGTTTCGGTGCCGGTCACGCGCGACTTGTGACCGGCGGGCGTCTGGTGATGGCTCGGCACCGCTCGGCGGCGGCTACCGTCGGGCGCGGTCGCCGCTCGACAGACCGGCATCGTCATCGCGCACCGGTCGGCACAGGATCGAAATCTGCTGCCACAGTAGACAGTTCGAGCCTGCCGTGCGCGTCGAGGCGGATCGCCGTGCTGTGTCGTTGCTCCTCGACGGTGCCCGGAAATTCCGACCGGGTGTGGCAGCCGCGACTCTCGAGGCGCGCCGCCGCGGCGCGCAGCAGGGCTCGTGCGGTCAGGGTCAGCGCCGCATCCTCGATGTGGTGCAGATGGTCCGACCCGACCCGCGCCGGATCCTGCTCCGCGCCGGCACTCGTCGGGAAATCGCCGACGACCGGATCGGGCACCGGCACCAGCGACATCGCCGCATCGATCCGTGTGCGCGCCGCCGCCAGACCCGCGCCGTCGCGAACCACCGAGGCGTGCTCGGTCATCGCGTGTTGCACCACCGCCCGGTCCGCGAATTCCAGTGTCCACGGCGCGATCTCGTCGACCCGAGCACACACCCCGAGTCGTTCGGCCGCCGCGACACCGGCGCGCTCGCCGACGACGAGCCCCTCGAGCAGGCTGTTGGAAGCCAACCGATTGGCACCGTGCAGCCCGGTGCGCGCGACCTCGCCCGCCGCGTAGAGACCGGGCACCTCGGTCCGGCCATGGGTATCGGTGAGCACGCCACCGCACTGATAGTGCGCGGCGGGTGCGACCGGGATCAGCTGCGCGCCGGGATCGATTCCCGCGGCCAGGCAGGACGCGGTGATCGTCGGGAACCGCTGGGCGAAACCGTCGAGACGGCGGGCATCGAGGAACACGTGGTCGGTCCCCAGCGCCCGCATCCGCTCGGCGATCGCCCGCGACACCACATCACGCGGCGCCAGGTCACCTCGGGGATGGACACCGGCGGTCACCGGATGACCCTCGGAGTCGACGAGTATCGCGCCCTCACCGCGGACCGCCTCGCTGATCAGCGGCCGACGACCCACTCCGCCCGGCGTATAGAGCACCGTCGGGTGGAACTGCACGAACTCGAGGTCGGCCACCGCGGCACCGGCCCACAGTGCCAGTGCCACCCCGTCGCCGGTCGCGCCGGGCGGATTCGTGCTCAGCGCGTAGAGCTGGCCGAGGCCACCGGTCGCGAGCAGCACCGCCGGCGTGTGCACCACACCGAACCCGTTGTCCGACACGCAGACAACGCCGCACACGCCGTCGGGCCCGGTCACCACGCGCAGCGCCGCGGCCCCGAACAGCACCGGCAGTCCGGCCGCGTTGAGTGCCCGCTGCACCTCCGCCCCGGTGGCGTCGCCGCCGGCGTGGATGATCCGGCGGGTGCTGTGCCCGCCTTCACGGGTGCGCGAGATCTGTCCGTCGCGTCCCAGATCGAACACCGCGCCGAGGTCGGTCAGCGCGGCGACCGCGGCCTGGCCACCCTCGACGATCGAGTGCACCGCGCTCTCCGCGCACAGCCCGGCTCCGGCCTCGACCGTGTCGTGCACATGCGAATCGACCGAATCGCCCTGCGGCGCGACGACAGCGATGCCGCCCTGCGCGTACTGGGTGGAGGTATCGGTCGGGCCGCCCTTGCTCAGGGTCAGCACCCGCAGCCCGCGCAGCGACGCGGTGCGGGCCGCGGTCAGCCCCGCGACGCCGCCGCCGATCACCACCAGGTCGGCCTCGGCCTCCCAGGAAACCGGAACCGTCATCGTCGTTACCCGCTCGACCCCGTGGTGGCGCTCACTCGCCACCACCGGAATTTCCGATGGCGATCATGCGCTGCACCGAGGCCCGACCGGCCTCGGCCATCGCCAGGTCGACATGGACCTCGTCGGCGCCTTCGACCAGGCAGCGCAGCAGCGCGGCCGGGGTGATCATCTTCATGTACTTGCAGGACGCGCGATCGTTGACGGCCTGGAAGTCGATCCCGGGCGCCGCCTTGCGCAGCTGGTGCAGCATGCCGACCTCGGTCGCCACCAGCACCTGGGTGGAGCGCGAGGCCTTCGCCGCGTCGATCATCCCGCCGGTCGACAGGATGTGTACCCGCTCGGCCGGGAACGCGCCCTCGCCGGCCAGGTACAGCGCCGAGGTGGCGCAACCGCACTCCGGGTGCACGAACAGTTCGGCATCCGGGTGGGTGCGGGCCTGCTCGGTGAGTTCGTCGCCGTTGATGCCAGCGTGCACGTGGCACTCACCGGCCCAGATGTGCATGTTCTCGCGTCCGGTCTCGCGCTTGACGTGCGCGCCGAGGAACTGGTCGGGCAGGAACAACACCTCGCGGTCGGGATCGATCGAGTCGACCACGTCGACGGCGTTGGAGGAGGTGCAGCAGATGTCGGTGAGTGCCTTCACCTCGGCGGTGGTGTTCACATAGGACACCACCATCGCGTCGGGGTGTTCGGCCTTCCACGCGCGCAGTTCCTCGGCGGAGATCGAGTCGGCCAGCGAGCAGCCCGCGCGCTGGTCGGGGATGAGCACGGTCTTGGCCGGGCTGAGGATCTTGGCGGTCTCGGCCATGAAGTGCACGCCGCAGAACACGATGGTGTCCTCTTCGGCCTCGGCCGCGATGCGCGACAGTGCCAGCGAGTCGCCCACGTGGTCGGCCACGTCCTGGATCTCGGGCAGCTGATAGTTGTGCGCGAGGATGGTCGCATTGCGTTCGCGCGCCAGGCGGCGCACCTCCTGCGCCCATTCCGGCGTCGCCTCGACACCCGCGTAGCCCGTGGGTCCGTCGAACACCGAACCCATCAGCGTCTGCTGTGCAGTCGTCGTCGCCATGGTGGCTCCCTTCCTCGTGCGAGCGGCTCCGTCGCCGCGATTCGCACCAAACCAGGTTTTCGACTTATAATCGAAAACGTGCCCCATAGTAACACCATCCACGAAACGCTCACCGCGGTGTTCCAGGTTCGCCGCTTCCCCGACAGTGTTTACGCAGGTAGAGGCGCCAAGCATCCCGAACTGGCGGTTCTGCTGTGGGAACGTGCGCTAGACCCGCAGAAGGGCACGTGGTCGCTGCCGGGGGGTCGCCTCCGTGACGACGAAGACCTCGACACCTCGGCCGGTCGCCAGCTCGCCGAGAAAGTCGACGTGCGAGAACTGGCCCATCTCGAGCAGTTGTCGGTGTTCAGCAACCCTGATCGAGTCCCCGGGCCCCGCCGCATCGCCTCGGCCTATCTCGGCCTGGTGCCCCTGACCACCGAGCCCGAACTCCCGTCCGACACCACCTGGCACCCGGTGTCGAACCTGCCCGACATGTCCTTCGACCACCGGACCGTCGTCGACCACGCCCGCACTCGCCTGGCCGCCAAACTCTCCTACACCAATATCGCCTACGCCCTGGCCCCCGACACGTTCACCATGTCGACCCTGCGCGAAATCTATTGCGCCGCACTCGGCTACGACGTCGACACCACCAACCTCCAACGAGTCCTCACCCGCCGCAAGGTGATCACCCCCACCGGGGCCACCGCTCCCTCCGGGCGAGCGGGGGGCCGCCCCGCGGCTCTCTACCGTTTCACCGACTCCGGCCTGCGGGTCACCGACGAATTCGCCGCCCTCCGTCCGCCGGCTTGAGCGCGAACGGCGCGAGCCTCGCACCCGACGGGTCGGGGTTGCGAGGCTCGTGACGGTCGGGACGCGGGCGAGATTCAGGCTCTGGTCGGCAGCAATTCGGCGACAAGGGCTTCGACGCGGGACTTGATCTCGTCGCGGATCGGACGGACTGCCTCCACGCCTTTGCCCGCGGGATCCTCGAGGACCCAGTCGCGGTAGCTCACGCCGGGGAATGCTGGGCAGGTGTCGCCGCAGCCCATGGTGATGACGACGTCGGAGGTTTCCACGGCGTCGTAGGTGAGGATCTTCGGGGTCTGGTCGGCGATGTCGATACCGAGTTCGGCCATCGCCGCGACCGCGGACGGGTTGATCGTCGCCGCGGGTGCGCTGCCCGCGGACCGGACCTCGATCGCGTCACCGGCGAGGTGGGTGAGGAATCCGGCGGCCATCTGCGATCGTCCGGCGTTGTGGACGCAGACGAACAGCACACTGGGTTTGGTGGTCATGGGGGGCGATGCCTTTCAGCTGGCCGGGAGGTCGAGGTCGGCCAGAAGGTGCCGAACGCGGGCGGTGATGTCGTCGCGGACCAGGCGCATTCGTTCGATGCCGTCGATGCCGCGGTCGGAGGGTTCGTCGGTGTCCCAGTTGATGATTCGCACGCCCTCGATCGGTGCGATACGGACTTCGCGGCCGAGGGTGACGACCAGGTCGACGTCGCGCAGGAGTGCGGGGTCGATCGGTTTGGGGATCTCGGCGCGGATGTCGACGCCGACTTCGAGCAGCGATTGCGCCGACAGGGTATTGACCGAGGTGCCTGGTTCGGTTCCGGCGGAATGGATTTCGACCCGGTCACCGGCGACGGCGCGCATCAGGCCCGCGGCCATCTGGGATTTGCCGCCGTTCTTGACACAGACGAACAGCACAGAAGGCGTGGTCATCGCCGCGTCACCCCCTCGTCGACGGACGAAGTCGAGGCGGGCTCGAACCGTTTGCGCAGCGCCAGGGAGACATAGACCAGCCCGACCAGTACGGGGACTTCGATGAGCGGGCCGACGACACCGGCGAGTGCTTGGCCGGACGTGACACCGTAGGTGGCGATCGCTACGGCGATGGCCAGTTCGAAATTGTTGCCCGCGGCGGTGAAGGCGAGGGTGGTGGTGCGTTCGTAGCCGAGACCGATGGCCGCGCCCATCGCGTAGCCGCCGCCCCACATGATCGCGAAGTAGGCCAGCAGCGGGATGGCGATGCGGACCACGTCGAGCGGGTGGGAAGTGATCTGCTCGCCTTGCAGGGCGAACAGGATCACGATGGTGAACAGCAGGCCGTAGAGCGCCCAGGGCCCGAGCTTGGGCAGGAATGTCGATTCGTACCATTCACGCCCCTTGGCGCGTTCGCCGAGGCGCCGGGTCAAGAATCCGGCCAGCAGGGGAAAGCCGAGGAAGATCAGAACCGATTTCGCGATCTGCCAGGGGGAAACGTCGATGGTGGTCTGTTCGAGGCCGAGCCAGCCGGGCAGGATCGACAGGTAGAACCAGCCGAGCACGGCGAACATGAAGACCTGGAAAACCGAGTTCAAGGCGACCAGTACCGCGGCGGCTTCGCGATCGCCGCAGGCCAGGTCGTTCCAGATGATGACCATGGCGATGCAGCGGGCCAGGCCCACGATGATCAGGCCGGTGCGGTATTCGGGCAGATCGGGAAGCAGCAGCCAGGCCAGGGCGAACATCAGCGCGGGTCCGAGGATCCAGTTCAACACCAGGGAGCTGATCAGGAGTTTGCGGTCGCCGGTGACGGAGTCGAGGCGGTCGTAGCGAACTTTGGCCAGGACCGGATACATCATGATCAGTAGCCCGATGGCGATCGGCAGGGAGATGCCGTCGATCTCGACCGCGCTCACCGCGTCGCCGAGGCCGGGGATCATTCGCCCGAGCAACAGTCCGGCGGCCATCGCCACGCCGATCCAGACGGGAAGGAAACGGTCGAGCGTCGACAATTTGCCCACGACGGCGGGTTGGTCGGTCGTGGTACTCATGTGCTCACCGCTCCTGCCTCGACCGCGAGCACATCCGACAACCGCGCCAGCGCGTGCGGGACGACCCGGTAGTACACCCAGGAGGCGCGGCGCTCACTGGTCAGCAAACCGGCTTCGCGCAGCACTTTCAGGTGGTGGGAAATGGTCGGCTGGGTGACGTCGATCCCCGTCGACAGGTCGCACACGCACGCCTCGCCGTCGGCGCGGGACGCGATCGCCGAGAGCAGCCGCAACCGAACCGGGTCGGCGAGGGCCTTGAACAGCACGGCCAGCTCGGCGGCGGTCTCACCGGTCATCGGTGGGCGGGTGCGGGGCGTGGCCTCACACGGGGGTGAGGCCACACTCAGCGGCAGATCTTGGTTCGACATATGTCGATATTGACCGATGTCTAATCAAGAAGGCAAGCGAACACCGAGTGAACTCGCTCGCTCGCGGTCAGCCGCAGCAGCTCGCTCCCGAGGCGACGGCCTTCGTCTTGGCCTCGGTGGCGCAGCAGGCGCCCTCGGCCTCGGCGTCGGCGGCGGTGCCGCAGCACACGTCGAGCGCCTCGGCGTCGGTGCGGCCGAGTTCGGGTGCGGTGCCGAAGGTTTCGCTGTCGGACAGCACCGTGTAGACCTCCCATCGCTCGGCGCCCGGCCCGGTCACCCACACCTTGTCCTGGGTGGCGAAGCAACACGTGGTTGCGATCTGCTCCTCGGTGAACAGGCCGGCCTCGGAGAGTCGGGCGATCTCGCCGTGTACCTGCTCGGAGGATTCGACCTCGACTCCGAGGTGGTTGATGGAGCCGCCCTGGCCCGCGTTCTCGATCAGCACGAGCTTGAGCGGGGGCTCGGTGATCGCGAAATTGGCGTAGCCGGGCTTGCGCTTGGCCGGTTCGGTATCGAACAGGGTGGAGTAGAACCGCACGGCGGTGTCGAGGTCGTCGACGTTGAGGGCCAGCTGGATACGAGACATGATCGAACCTCCACTTGTGTGACATATATCGAAGAACTTGTGTTGCTGAGTCTGCTCACCTTTTCGACATATGTCAATACCGCGGGTAGGGTTGATTTCATGCCCAAGGCGCTACCCCTGATCGACATGTCCGCCCCTGTCTGCTGTGCACCCGTCGCGGCGGGGCCCGTCGACGATGCCGCCGCGCTGGAGGTGGCGCTACGCCTCAAGGCGATCGCCGACCCGGCCAGGGTCAAGTTGCTGTCGTTGCTGCTGACCAGCCCGCTCGGCGAGGAGAACGGTGGCGACCTGGCCGCCGCGGTCGGCCTGGGCGAGTCCACGGTTTCTCATCATCTGGGCCAGCTGCGCAAAGCGGGCCTGGTGACGTCGCAGCGGCGCGGGATGAACACGATCCACCGTGCCCGCCGCGACGCGCTGTCGGCGCTGTGTACGGTGCTCGACCCCAACTGCTGCACCTGATCGACGCCTTCGTCGACCAGGCGCAGCGGCATCTAGGCTTCGTCGGTGACCGTGCTGCGCTCGATCCTGCTGTTCGTCCTGGCCGCGATCGCCGAGATCGGCGGGGCCTGGCTGGTCTGGCAGGGAGTACGGGAGCATCGTGGCTGGGCGTGGATCGGTGCCGGTGTGATCGCCCTCGGCGTGTATGGCTTCGTCGCCACGTTGCAGCCCGACGCGAATTTCGGGCGGATCCTCGCCGCCTACGGTGGGGTGTTCGTCGCCGGGTCTCTGCTGTGGGGCATGGCTCTGGACGGGTTTCGCCCCGATCGATGGGACGTGATCGGGGCCATCATCTGCCTCGTCGGCGTCGCGGTCATCATGTACGCGCCGCGCCCTGCCTGACCCTCGCTCCGGGCGGTCGGCCCGCTCAGGCGGTGAGTTCGCGTTGTAGGGGTGTGCGGAATCGGGGGATGGCTCGTACCTCGCCGAACCATGTTGTGGTGCGTGCTTTTTCGGCGTCGATGAGTTTCTCGGTGTCGGCGCCCACGTCTTCGAGCAGTCGGGTGACCACCTCGCCGTCGGGGCGCTGGGCCCAGCCGCCCACGATGCGGCCGTCGGCCCAGATGGAGGGGCCGATATTGCCGTTGGTGTCGAAGAGGGCGGGGGCGTGGGGGCCGAGGAACCAGTCGCGGGATTGCCAGCCCATGGGGGTGGGGTCGAGGGCGGGGAGCAGGGCTGCCCAGGGTTCGGGGGTGGGCACGGGCGCGAGATCGTCGGCGAGGATCAGACCGGGGGTGCCGTCGAGGTCCACCTCGACTGTGTCCAGTACTGCCAAGGCTTTTCGGACTTCGCCCAGGGTCCAGCCGGTCCACCATTTCAGGTCCGTGATCGGTGCCGGGCCGAAGGTGTGCAACCACTGTCGCACCAGCTCCACCCTGGCAGCCTCCGCGGGCAGCGGTGCGAAACCCTGGGGCAGCCAGGTTTCCACGGGTGCCCAGGTGTACTGGCTGCTGGTCCAGCTGCCGTTCGGGCGGCCGCGCACGATGCGGCCCTCGGCGCCGAGCACGACGAGCACCCAGGTGGTGATGCTGGTCGGTTTGGAGTAGGACTTTCCGGGGGCGGTGTCGATCTGGGTGCGCAGGCGCGGCACCTCTTTGCTCAACTGGACACCGGTCGCCGCGCCACGGGCCAGCAGCGCCGCATGGGTCTCGGCTTCGACCTCGGCGAGCCAACTCCCGATGTCACCGTCGACCACGCCCGCCTGCTCGATATAGCGCCCGTAGGTACGGCGCTGCTTGTGCGCCAGCGCATCGCACGTAGAAGCCTGCAACACCGCGAGCAACTCGACCGGCGCGACGAACATGGTGCGCCGCATGGCGAGCATGCGGATCAGGGTGCGGTCGTCGTAGAGCGCCTTCTCGACATCGGCCGGCGTGAGATCGATGCCGCGAGCACCGACCGAGACGAACACTGTCGCCGGATCGGTGGCGTGCAGAACCACCATCGAACGAGCGATGTCGACAGGGTCGTTCGCGCGGGCCGACGGCGCGAGCCGATGCCTGATCGCCAGGCGGGCGCGACGCTGTGCGGTATCGATCGAGAGCATGAGCGGATCGTAGGCGGGGGCACCGACAACCGTGCGAGGCCCGAGCCGGACCGCGATGGTGAAGGCGAGCTACTTTCGCGGTGATGACGCGGCGCGACCGCCGAGTCCGTCGAGGAAGGCGGCGGCCTCGCGATGTGAGCCCACCCGGACGAAGCTGAGATCAGCGAATATCGGGTCTGCCTGTGCTGCAAGGTAACTCGCCCGATTGTTTGCGTGGGTCGTCCAAGCCCACATGATCACCGACCGCGCCGGGTCGAGCGAGATCATCTCGCGCCAGCGTTCCCGGTTGCCGTTCCACAGCTCGCGCCCGGTCAGCGCGCGGCCCACCGTTCGGCCGATGATCTGTCGCATCACCCGCCATCGGGGCAGGTCGAACCAGACCACGGTGTCGGCGCGCTGCCACACCAGGTCGCCTAGCTTGTTCCGGTAGTTACCGTCGACGACCCAGGCATCCTGCGCGATTCGCTCGGCGACGGCGGCCTGGAAATCAGGTGCGGACATCGGTGTCCAGTTCGGTTGATGGTGGATCGCGTCCAGTTCGATGTGCGGGATATCGAGCCGGTGAGAGATGCGGCGGGCCAGCGTGCTCTTGCCCGAGCCCGATGTCCCCACCACAACGATTCGTCGCGTCGCGTCCACTACCTCATTGTCCACGGCCGTTCCGACAGCGCTCGGGCGCCGATCGGTGGCTACTCGCAGTCGTGGGACCGAGAACGGGGGAGTGGGTGTCGAGGTAGGCGACTCGCAGCTGTGCGTAGTGTCCATTTTGTACAGACTGTGCGGTGGTCGATTTCGTCACCGGGTGTGAATCTCGTTGCTATCGTCCGCTCATGAGCGCAGCGCCACCGGTTGTCACCGCGGCTGAGCTGGGGGTGGACGATGAGGAGCGGCCCGCTCGGGTGCTGTCCGGATTCCCGCGTCGGCTGGTCGGTGTTGTCGCGCTCGGGCTCGCGTTGTTGTCGGTGTGGCAGGTGTTTCGGCCGTTGGCGCAGGGTAGCCAGTACTACCTCGTCATCTTTCTGGCTGTCGCGCTACCGCTGGTGTATCTGAGCTATCGGTCGTGGTGGGGTCCGCTCGATCGGGCCGACGGGCCCTCGGTGCTCGACTGGGTGTTGGCCGTGGTCACGGTGGTGGTGTGCCTGTATCCGGTGTTGCCGTTTCGGATCGGTGACGCGGGTGGGGGATACGACGCGTTTCTCGACCGGCAGGGAATGCTGGCACCGCTCGATGTCGTCATGGGCGGGTTGCTGTTGGTGCTCGTGCTCGAGGCGTGCAGGCGGACCACCGGGGTGATCTTGCCGGTGGTGTGCCTGGTGTTCCTCGGGTACGGGTACTACGGCGGTCTGTTGCCGCAGGATTGGCAGATCGCCCACGCGGGGCTCGATGTCGATCAGATCGTCGACGCTCTGTACAACTCCGGCAGCGGCTTCTACGGCACACCGCTCGACGTGGCCGCCAGCTACATCGTGTTGTTCACGCTGTACGGGGCGGTGCTCGAATTCTCCGGCGCGGCGAGGTTCTTCGTCGATCTGTCGGTGTCGCTGTTTCGTCGATCGCACAGCGCGGCAGGGCGTACGGCGGTGGCGTCGGGGTTTCTGCTCGGGACCGTGTCGGGATCGGGAACCGCGACCGCGGTGAGCACCGGCGCGGTGACCTGGCCGATTCTGCGCAAGGCGGGCTATCGGCCCGAACAGGCGGGCGGAATGCTCGCCGCGGCGGGCGTCGGTGCGATTCTGTCACCGCCCACGCTGGGCGTCGCGGCGTTCATCGTCGCCGAATACCTCAACGTGTCGTATGTGACGGTGCTCGGCTGGGCACTCATCCCGACGCTGCTGTACTACCTCGGCATCCTGCTGTCGGTCGAGATCGACGCACGCCGGATTCACGCCGAAGGGCGAACCCCCGCGGATCCGGCCGACGGTCCGCTGCCCACGCCGTGGTGGAAACTGCTGGGGCGCTTCGGATACCACTTCTCGTCACTGATCGTGATCGTGGTGCTCCTGCTGGCCGGAATGAGCGCGACCCGCGCGGTCGTCTACGCGACACTGCTCGCGCTGCTGCTCGCGATCCCGGACCGGATCCTGCGAGGCACCTCGCCGGCCGAGGACCGCATCGGTCCGGCGACTACGGCCACCGACCTCACGAAACCGCCGACCGCACCGGAATCGGCCGCGCTCGCAGTCGATTCCCCGGTCTCGGAAACGAGTGGGCAGCGCTGGTCACGACAGAGTTCGGTTCGGTTCGCGATCGAGGCACTGCGCGCGCTGTCGTACGGCATGCGCTCGGCGCTACCCGTGGTCGCGGTGTGTGCCGCCGCGGGCGTGATCACCGCGATGACCACCAAGACCGGTCTCGGTGCGCAACTGGCCGCGCTGCTGGTGAAGGCGGGTTCGGCACTGTCGGACAATCCCGCCGTCGTCTTGGCGACCACCGCGGTGCTGGCGGCGATCGCGTTGTCGCTGCTCGGCCTCGCGGTCCCGGTGACCGCGTCGTTCGTCATCGGCTGGGTGATCATCGGGCCCGCGCTGCTCGACCTGCACGTCGCCGCACCCGCCGCCGCCATGTTCGTCTTCTACTTCTCGGTGCTCTCGGAGGTGACGCCGCCGACCGCGCTGGCCGCCGTCGGCGCGGCCGCGGTGACCGGCGCGAAGGCCATGCCGACGATGTGGCACGCCCTGCGCTACGCGCTGCCCGCGTTCCTGGTGCCACTGATGTTCGTGCTCACCGATTCCGGGCAGCACCTGCTCGGGCGCGGGGCGGTGCTGGACGTGCTGTGGGTCAGCGCGGCGGCCTGTGTGGGTGTCGCGGCGCTGGCGGCGGCCACCGGCGGCTGGCTGTTCGGGATCGGTGCGATCGGGCCGATCGCGCGCGCGATCGCCGCCGCCGCGGGTCTGACATTGCTGTACCCGAACCCGGTCGCCACCGGGATCGGACTCGGGTTGCTGGTCGTCGCGGCGGTGGCGGGTCTCGTCGACCGGGCGAACAGAACATCCACGGACACACCGTGATCCGTGGGAATCGGCAGGCGGCTCGGCCGTCGACGGAAGGGGACCTCATGGTCAGAACAATTGTCGCGGTGGTCGCGGCCGCCGCGTTGCTCACCGGCTGCGGTGGCAGGCAGGACACCCCGACGGCCGACGCGGGTGGCGAGGTGAGCTGTGAAGTGAAGCAGGACACCAGGATCGGTATCGCCACCGGCAATGCCACCGGCGTGTACTTCGCGCTGGGCAACGCCTACGCCGAGCAGATCTCCTCCGCCACCGGTGGCACCGTGAAGGCGACCGCGGCCGAGACCGGCGCCTCGGTGCAGAACATCCAGCAGGTCGTCGGCGGCACCTATCAGGTCGGTTTCTCGCTCGCCGACTCCGCGGCCGACGCGGTCGCGGGCAAGGGCAGTTTCACCAGCGCGCAGCCGATTCGCGCACTGGCGCGGCTCTACGACAACTACACCCAGGTCATCGTGCGCACCGACGCCGGCATCAACTCCCTCGCCGATCTACGCGGCAAACGGGTCTCCACCGGCTCGCCCAAATCCGGCACCGAGGTGATCGCCCAGCGAGTGCTGCAGGCCGCGGGCCTCGACCCCGACAGCGACGTCTCCGGCCAACGCCTGGACCTGACCAAGACCGTCGACGGGCTCAAGGACGGTTCCATCGACGCCATGTTCTGGTCCGGGGGCCTGCCGACGCCCGGCATCACCGACCTGTTCACCACCGCCGGGGACAAGGTGCGCTTCCTCGACATCACCGGAGTGCTGCCGAAACTGAAGGAGATCAACCCGGTCTACGAGACGGGTTCGATCCCGGCCGCCACCTACGGATTGCCCGCCGACGCGCCGACCATCGTGGTGCCCAACCTGCTCGTCGTCCGCGACGACCTCGACGCGAACCTGGCCTGCGTGCTCACCGAGACGCTGCTGGAACGCAAACCCCAACTCGAACAGGCGAATCCGGCCGCCAAGGGGATCGACGCCGACACCGCGAGCGCGACGGCCCCGGTGCAGTTGCATCGTGGCTCGGAGGTCGCGCTGCGCTGAGGACACCTCGAACGGAGCCGTGCCGACACTCGGGTGCCGCCGGGCCTCGCATCCCCCACGGATGCGAGGCCCGTGTCGGGTCGGCGAAGGAACGCGCGACGATGTGCTGGACCGCCGTCGGTGGGTGCCGGACAATCGCGGCATGAAGCGGGTCGGGGTCGTCGTGGCGGTGTGCGCGTTGCTGTTCGTGGTGTCGGGCGCCCTCGGACCCGCCGTGCGAGCGCAACCGCCGTGCGCTCCCGGTGTCGACCTGCGCCAGGTCGCGATCACCGTGGACGGTGAGCGGGCGACCGGGCGCGTGTACGAGCCGTATCGCTGCGTCCCCGGCGACAGCCCGGCCGCGAAGTTGGTGGTCGCGGTGCACGGACACGGTGGTTCGTCGGCCGATTTCGCGCCGTACATGTCCGCGCTCGCGCTGACCGGTGGGTCGCCGATCCTGCTGATGGATCTGCGCAGCGCCGACGGGCCGTGGCGTACCGGGGACTGGAATCTGTGGGCGGGTTGGCGCGATCTCGTGGCCGCGACCCAGTGGTATCGCGGCGAGCATCCCACCATCGAGTCCACGGTCCTGTGGGGGTGGAGCCAGGGCGGCGTCACCAGCGGCCTCGCGGTGGCGCACGGTCCGCCCGGGCTGTTCGACTACTGGGTCGACAATTACGGTCCCGCCGACGATTTCACCATGTGGGCGGCCGGCGGGTCGGTGAACCCTGCCCTGCCCCGCCAGATCGAACGGGACGCGGGCGGCTGCACACCGATGATCTGCCCACTCGCCTACGTCGAGCGCTCGCCCGCGTTGCTCGCCGACCGGATGTCGATGCGCAGGGCCTTCTTGATCCACGGCACCGCCGACACGGTGGTGCCCTTCGCGACCAGCGTGGAATTGCGTGCCGCGCTGACCGCGGCGGGCAAACCGTTCTCCTTCTACACCGTGGTCAGCGGGCGCGATCTCACCGGCGCGGTCGTGGCCGGTGATCACTCGGTCGGGCCCGCGCTGTTCGAGGGCGGGTGTGTGGTGTTGCGGCTGCTCGCGGGGACCGAGCCGCTGGCACCGCAGGTCAGTGACTATGTCGTCGACGTCGAGCACGGCTTGGTCACCGCACCGGCGGCCCCCGCGGGCGCGAAGTGCGCGGCCTGAGCGGGGGAACAACGTCCGCGGTACCGAGGTTGTGCGACACAGACACCGACCGGAACGAGGATGCGATGACCGACGAAGTGCCCGACGATCACGGCTGGCAGGGTGGCGAGCTCGATCTGGACGCCTATCTGGCGCGGATCGGTTACGACGGGCCACGCACGGCGTCGGTCGACACCCTGCGCGCCCTGGTGCGCGCCCACACGACCACGATCCCTTTCGAGAATCTCGAGATCATCCTCGGCCGCGGTATCGCGCTGGACCTGAAAACCCTGCAGGACAAGCTGTTGCGGCAACGACGCGGCGGATACTGCTACGAGAACGTCGGCGTCTTCGCCGCCGCGCTCGAACGGCTCGGATTCGGTGTCACCGGGCTCAGCGGCCGGGTCACCTACGGAGCGGCCGCCACCGGCGCGCTCCGGCCCGCGACCCACGCCCTGCTGCGCGTGACCACCCCCGACGACGATCGCGTCTGGATCTGCGACGTCGGGTTCGGCTTCGGGCCGCTGGAGCCGTTCGAACTGGTCGACAGCGGCGGCGAATTCACGCTCGGTGCCTGGCGTTATCGGCTGGAGCGCGGGGCCGAGGGCCTGTGGGTGTTGTACCAGTTCGGCGGCGCCGGCTGGATCGACCGCTATACCTTCACCGAGAACCCGCAGTTCCGCATCGACTACGCGGTCGGCAACCACTTCGTGTCCACCTCGCCACGCTCGCCGTTCACCACGCGCCCCTTCCTCCAGCGGTTCCTGCCCGACGTCCACCATGTGCTCGACGACCTGACCCTGAGCGCGGAATATCCCGACGGCACCGCCACCTCGCGTGACATCGACCCCACCGAGCTGACCGAGATACTGGCCGAGGTGTTCGACATCGACCTCGCCGGAACCGACGCCGCCACCCTCGCGACCACTCCCTGGCGAGCGCGATAGCACCCTCCCCCCACGGCATGCCGGTTTGCTTCCTGGGTGTCGCTACGGCAAATTGATGGTTACTTGCCAGGAAACTTTTTCTTTGTGGGGGCAGATTCTGTGGGGTCGTTGGTGCCGAAGATCCGGACCGCATCGCCGTTGGTGGCGGGTGCGGCGGTCGGGGGCACCGTCGCACGGCGTCAGGATCTGGACGGACTGCGCGGGATAGCGATCGCGCTCGTGGTGGCGTTCCACGTGTGGGCGGGTCGCGTATCCGGCGGTGTCGACGTTTTTCTGGTGCTGTCGGGATTCTTCTTCACCGGCGCGGTGGTGCGCGGGGTGGAGCGGCGCGGCGGGGTGTCGGTGCGGGAGACCGCGCGACGGACCGTGCGCAGGTTGATGCCGTCGTTGGTCGTGGTGTTGGCGGCGATTCTGCTCGCCACGGTGGTGTTGCGCCCGTATACGCAGCTGGGCGAGGCCGCCGCGCAGACGTTGGCCTCGATGTTCTACGGCCAGAACTGGTATCTGGCCACCGCCGAGCTCGACTATCTCTCACCCGATCCGTCGGTGAGCCCGATGCAGCATCTGTGGTCGATGTCGGTACAGGGGCAGTTCTACCTGGCGATCCTGGTGCTGCTGGCGGGGTGGGCCTGGTTGCGCAGGCGCGGTTCGGCCGGGCGCCTCACTTTGGTGTTCGTGCTGGCCGGGCTGGGGTTGCTCTCGTTCTGGTACGCGGCATCGGGCACCGGGCAGCATCAGGCATGGACCTACTACGACAGCCTCGCGCGCGGCTGGGAGCTGCTGGCCGGTGCGATTCTGGCTGTCGCTGCCCCGTGGTCGCGGATACCGACCCGGCTGCGCGCGGCGGCGGCGGCGATCGGGCTGGCCATGGTGCTGTCGTGCGGGCCGCTGTTCGACGGCGCGAGTCAGTTCCCCGGTGTCGCGGCGCTCTGGCCGGTGGCAGCGGCCTGCCTGGTGATCGCGTCGGGGTTCGGGGGCAGCGCGCAGGCGTGGCCGAATCGGCTGCTGGCCGGACGGGTGTGCACCGAACTCGGCACGTTGGCCTACCCGCTGTATCTGTGGCACTGGCCGATCCTGATCTTCTATCTGGGTGAGACCGGGCGCGCGAACGCGGGGGTCGTCGACGGGCTGGTGGTGATCGGCACCTCGCTGGTGCTGGCCTACGCGACCACCCGCCTCATCGAGACACCCCTGCGGATGCCGCCTCGCGGCCGGCGGGTGGAGAACCGGCCGGTGACCGGGGCGCTGGTCACCGGCACGGCTGTCGCGGTGCTGATCGCCTCGTTGGGTTGGCAGGTGGTGTTGGTGGCCAACCCGGCCGCGCCGCCGCAGGCACTGGACACCCACCGCTATCCGGGCGCCGCGGCCCTGCTCTCCGGCGCCGAGTTCGCAACGGAACCCATGCGCCCCACCGTCTTCGAAGGGCAGGCCGACACTCCGCCGCCGACCACCGACGGCTGCATCACCCCCAATCGCGAAGTCCGCGTCTGTACCTACGGCGACCCCACCGCCACCCGCTCGATCGCGCTGGTCGGCGGCTCGCACTCCGAGCACTGGCTGCCCGCGTTGGAACCGCTCGCCGTCGAACACGGCTTCCGGGTGGTCTCCTATCTCAAGGAAGGGTGCCCGGTGGTCCTCGCCGATCAGCCGTCCTACGCTGAGTGGCCGTTTCCCGAATGCCACGAATGGTCCGTCGAGGTGCTCGACCGGCTCTCCGCCGAACCACCGAACTGGGTGCTGACCCTGTCCACCCGCTACCGCATGAACGGGGTGGGCGACGAGGTGCCCGCCGAATACCTCGAGGTGTGGACGGCGATGCAGGACCGAGGGTTCAATGTGCTCGCGCTGCGTGACACGCCGCGGCTGCGTCGCGACGGTGTCCTCTACCGCGCCACCGATTGCCTCGCCCACCGCGGCGACCCCGACAGCTGCGGGCTCGATCGCGCCGACGCCCTCGACGCGCGCGATCCCGCCGCGGAACCGGCGGCCGGGTATCCCAATGTCCATCCGCTCGATCTGTCCGACGCCGTCTGCCGACCGCAGCGCTGCCGGGTGGTGGAGGGCAATGTGCTCATCTATCGCGACGAACACCATCTGACCGCCAGCTACGCCCGCTCGCTCGCTCCCGAACTCGGTCGCCAGATCGGGGCGATCACGGGTTGGTGGTAGCGAGCGGACTCCGTACCGCTGCCACAACAACCCCACCGGCCCCACCGATCCGGCTACCCTCGGACCCGTGCGCACCCCACGGAAGGCTCCGGTCCTGCTCGTCGCGCTCGCTGTGTTGCCACTGGCCTGCTCATCCGGACCCGATCAACCCCAGACCGTCGCCGAATCCTTCGCCGCCGCGCTGACCAGCGCGGACGCGGCTGCGGCCGCCGCGCTCACCGACGCACCCGAGCGGGCTCTGCCGGTCCTGACCGCGCTGTTCGACAACCTGGGCAAGAACGACACGGTGCGGGTGTCGGCCACCGACGACACCTCCTTCACGCTGGAATCCACCTGGAAATTCGGCCCCGAGGGCCGCAACGCGTGGACCTACACCACCACCGGAACCACCACCGGCGCCGACGACTGGAAAATCGCCTGGCAGCCGACCACGGTCGCGCCCGGCCTCGACCTCGGCCCGCTCGCCTACAGCCCGGTCGCCGCCGAACCGGCGCGAGTGCTCGACGCCTCGGGGGGTGACCTGATGACCCAGCAAACGGTCACGCTGGTGAACGTGGCCCCCGATGCCGACCTGCCCGCCGTCGCGGCGCTGCTCGCGCCGCAGGGGGTCACCGTGGCCACCTTGCAGGCCGATCTCGCTGCGGCACAGGGCAAACCGATCACCGCCGTAGCCCTGCGCGATGTCGACATCGCGCCCGTGCAGCAGGGGTTGACCGGCGTGCGCGGAGTCACGCTCGCCCCGCAGACCCGGCTGCTCACCGTCGACAAGACCCTCGCCGGACCCACCCTCGCCGGGCTGGCCGAGGTCTGGCAGGAGCAGGCCG
Organism: Nocardia sp. NPDC058633; assembly: GCF_042717045.1. NCBI lineage: Bacteria > Bacillati > Actinomycetota > Actinomycetes > Mycobacteriales > Nocardiaceae > Nocardia > Nocardia sp. NPDC058633. Next base: position 161,730 of record NZ_JBHXRA010000015.1, on the reverse strand, counting down.
ACGCCGCCGCGGGCTGGGCGATCCGCGCGCAGACCCCCGACGGCACCCAGCGCATCGCCGGACCGGACGCGAAACCGACCGCCGACATCGCCGGCACGCTCGACATCGACCTACAGCACGCCGCGGAGGACGCGCTCACCCCGATCGCGACCCCGGCCGCCATCGTCGCCCTGCGGCCATCGACCGGCGAGGTACTGGCCCTCGCCCAGAACGCGCCCGCCGACGCCCAGGGTCCGATCGCGCTGACCGGGCTCTACCCGCCGGGGTCCACGTTCAAGACCGTCACGGTCTCGGCGGCACTGCAGGCGGGCGGCCTCACCCCCGACACCGTGCTGCCGTGTCCGGGCCGCGCCACCATCGAGGGCCGCACGATTCCCAACGACAACGGCTTCGACCTGGGTATGGTGCCCCTGCACACCGCGTTCGCACGCTCGTGCAACACCACGATGGCCGAACTGGGAGTGAAATTGCCTGCCGACGGACTCACCGCGGCCGCCCAGCAGTTGGGTCTCGGAGTCGACTATGTGACACCCGGCTTGACGACTGTCACAGGGAAGGTTCCACTCGCGCAAACTCCGGCGCAGCGGGTCGAATCGAGCATCGGACAGGGCACGGTGACCGCCTCGCCGTTCGGGATGGCGCTCGTCGCGGCCTCCCTCGCGCACGGCTCCGCGCCCGCTCCGAGCATCATCCGCGGCCGTCCCGGCACCCCGGATCGGCCGTCGGCGCCGGTGCCCGCGGAGGTGACGTCGCAGCTGAAGACCATGATGGGGGAGACGGTGACCGCGGGCACGGCCACCGCGCTGCGCGATATTCCCGGCCTGCTCGGCAAGACCGGCACCGCCGAGTACCTCGACGACACCCACGCCCACGGATGGTTCGTCGGCATCGACGGTGACCTGGCGTTCGCGGTGTTCGTCGCGGACGCCGGAAGCTCCGGACCGGCGGTCGAGGCAGCGGGACGGATGCTACGTGTGACACCATGAGTCGTCTTTCCCTCCGCAGGCGAGCAATCCCCCCGCTGCCGCACGCGGTCATCACCCAGCCAGCTACACTCGTCGGCGGACCATATCCATGGTCAATACGCGGGATGTCACAATTTCGAGAAGGTTCGGAGTAGGCGCCATCGATACCGGTCAGAAGATCGCGGAGCATTACCGCCTGGTCGAGCGTATTGGTAGCGGCGGCACAGGCGTTGTATGGCGTGCTGTCGACGAACGCCTCCAACGCTCCGTGGCAGTGAAGCAGATCCACATCAAACCCAGCTTGCCCGAGGGTGAGCGGGATGTGTTGCGTCAGCGTGCCATTCGGGAAGCCCGCAACGCGGCGCGCTTCCAGCATCCCAACGCCATCGTGGTATTCGACATCACCGAGCACAACGGTGATCCGTGCCTGGTGATGGAGTACCTGAAGTCGGTCAGCCTCGCGGGTGAGCTGGGCCAGAAGGGCCCGCTGCCGCTGCTCGAGGTCGCCCGCATCGGTGAGATGGTCGCGTCCTCGTTGATCGCCGCCCACCAGGCCGGTTTGGTGCACCGCGACGTGAAACCGGGCAATATCCTGCTCGGTGACCACGGTGAGGTGAAAATCACCGACTTCGGCATCTCCCGCGCGGCCGGTGACGTCACGCTCACCGAGACCGGGCTGATCTGCGGCACCGCCGCGTACCTGGCTCCCGAGGTCGCGCGCGGCTCCGACCCGACGCCCGCCGCCGACGTATTCGCCCTGGGCGCAACGCTTTTCCACGCGCTGGAAGGCGAGCCGCCCTACGGCGCCAACTCCAATCCGCTCGCGGTGCTCTACGCCGCCGCCAACGGGCAGGTGCGCGAGCCTCACAACGCGGGCCCGGCCACCGATTTCCTGCTCGACCTGCTCAGCCCGGACCCCCTCGACCGCCCGACGATGACCGAGGCGCGCGAAGCGCTGGCTCATTTCGCCGAGGACGAGAACGCGGTGCCGGCCGGATTCGTTCCTGCCAGTGAGGCTTTCGGTCGCCGCAACTCCTCGGCGACCACCCAGGTGATCCGGCAGTCCGGCGGCCGGACCTCCCATGCGGGCGCGTCCACCGCCACGACCCGCCAGATTCGCTCGAATCCGCGTCCGCAGGTCCGTCAGGACACCGCCGCGCATCCGCGCACCCAGGCCCACCCCATGCCCGCCCCGCGCAAGCAGGCGGGCAAGGGCCGCGCGGTGCTGATCGGGTCCGGCGTCGGCGCGGTGGTCGCGGCCATCGCCGTCACCATCAGTGCGCTGAGCAGCTCCGATTCGGATTCGCCGTCGGTGCAGGCGAGCCCGCTCACCTCGGCGCAGTCCTCGGCGGCCCCCACGCCCAGCGTGACTGTGCCCCCGCTCGGGCAGGCCACCAATGTGGGCACCGTCGACATCGGATCGGCCGGTCTGCTGGTCGAGAACTTCTTCAGCAACCCCGCCGGTTCCTGGTCGCTGCTGACCCCCGCCGCACAGCAGGTCTACGGCAGTGAGGCCGCGTTCCGCGAATACTGGGACGCCCGCACCGTCAACAACTTCGCCAGCATCACCGCCGTGAGCGGCAACAACGCCGACGGCTCCACGAACATGCGCCTGGCCAGCATCACCATCGACGGCTCCACCAAGGCCATGGTCATGCGTGTGGTGAACTCCGGGGGCAGTCTGCGCATCGACGGAGACACCCGCTAGCTGGTGCGTGCGACGGATCCGCCGGTCGGGTCCGTCGCTTCGGCGGGATGTGCTGGAAAAGCGATGGCGGTCGACCATTAGGCTGGTAACCGACCTGAGCCCCAGCACAGAACAGGACCGTACCCCGATATGACTTCCCGCATCGAGCTCGCCCGCGTCGATCTGCGCGGTCGTACTCCCTCCGCTGCCGAGCTGCGCACCGCGCTGCCGCGCGGAGGGGTCGACGTCGACTCGGTGCTGCATCATGTGCGGCCGGTCGTCGAGGACATCCGCGACCGGGGTGCCGCGGCGGCGCTGGACTACAGCGAGAAGTTCGACGGTGTGCGGCCTGCCGTGGTGCGGGTGCCCGTCGCCGAGCTGACCAGAGCTCTCGCCGAGTTGGACCCGGCCGTGCGCGCCGCGCTCGAGGTGGCGATCGAGCGCACCAGGAAGGTGCACGCCGATCAGCGGCGCACCGACACGGTGACCGAGGTCGTTCCCGGCGGAACCGTGACCGAGAAGTGGCTACCGGTGGAGCGGGTCGGGCTGTATGTGCCCGGCGGCAACGCGGTGTATCCGTCCTCGGTCGTGATGAACGTGGTCCCGGCGCAGGCCGCCGGCGTCGAGTCGTTGGTGGTGGCCTCGCCGCCGCAGGCGCAGTTCGATGGGCTGCCGCACCCGACGATCATGGCGGCCGCCGCGTTGCTCGGCGTCGACGAGGTGTGGGCGGTCGGTGGCGCGCAGGCGGTGGCACTGCTGTCCTACGGCGGCACCGATACCGATGGCGGCGCGCTCGAACCGGTCGACCTCATCACCGGACCGGGCAATATCTACGTCACCGCGGCCAAGCGGCTGTGCCGGGGGCTGGTCGGTATCGATGCCGAGGCAGGTCCCACCGAGATCGCGGTGCTGGCGGACGCCACGGCCGATCCGGTGCACGTCGCCGCCGACCTGATCAGCCAGGCCGAGCACGATGTGCTCGCCGCGAGCGTTCTCGTCACCGATTCCGTGCCGCTGGCCGATGCGGTCGACGCCGCGCTGAACGCGCAGCTCGCCGTGGTCAAGCACAACGATCGAGTGCGGGAAGCGTTGAGCGGCAAGCAGTCCGGGATCGTGCTCGTCGACGACATCGCGCAGGGTCTGCGGGTGGTCGACGCCTATGCCGCCGAGCACCTCGAGATCCAGACCACCGATGCCGCGGCGGTCGCCGCCCGGGTGCGCAGTGCGGGTGCGATCTTCGTCGGGCCGTGGGCGCCCGTGAGCTTGGGCGACTACTGCGCGGGCTCGAACCACGTACTGCCGACCGCGGGTTGCGCACGGCACTCCTCGGGGTTGAGCGTGCAGACGTTCCTGCGCGGCATCCACATCGTGGAGTACACCGAGGCGGCGTTGAAGGATGTCGCCGGACATGTTGTGGCACTGGCGAACGCGGAGGACCTGCCCGCACACGGTCAGGCTGTGCAGGCGCGGTTCGAGGCGCTGTCGTGAGCACTCCCACCGTGCCCGGTGCCTCGGCGACGCTGGATCAGCTGCCGCTGCGTGAGAACCTGCGTGGCAAGTCTCCCTACGGCGCACCCCAGTTGACGGTGCCGGTGCAGCTCAATACCAACGAGAACCCGCACCCACCTAGCAAGGCGCTGATCGACGATGTCGCCGAATCGGTGCGCGCCGCCGCCGCTGACCTGCACCGCTACCCGGATCGTGATGCCGTCGCACTGCGCCACGACCTGGCCGAGTATCTGACCCGCCAGACCGGCGTCGCCGTCGACACCGCGAATGTGTGGGCGGCCAACGGGTCCAACGAGATTCTGCAACAGCTGTTGCAGGCGTTCGGCGGTCCGGGGCGCAGCGCGCTGGGCTTCGTGCCGTCGTACTCGATGCACCCGATCATCTCCGAGGGCATCGACACCGAATGGGTCGAGGCGCAGCGCAGCGGTGACTTCTCGCTCGACATCGACTACGCGGTGGCCCAGATCGTCGAACGCCGGCCCGATGTGGTGTTCGTGACCAGCCCCAACAACCCGACCGGGCACAGCATCGCGATCGACGAGCTCGAGCGGATACTCGAGGTCGCGCCCGGCATCGTCGTCGTGGACGAGGCGTACGGCGAGTTCTCGGCGACCCCCAGCGCGATCACGTTGATCGACCGGTTCCCGACCAAGCTGGTGGTCACCCGGACCATGAGCAAGGCGTTCGCCTTCGCGGGTGGGCGTCTGGGCTATCTGGCCGCCTCACCCGCGGTGATCGACGCGATTCTGTTGGTTCGCCTGCCGTATCACCTGTCGGTCGTCACCCAGGCCGCCGCGCGCGCGGCACTGCGCCACGCCGACGAAACCCTCGCCAGTGTCGCGGAATTGGCGGCCCAGCGTGATCGGGTCGCCGCCGCGCTGGTGTCGCTCGGTTTCGATGTGATCCCCAGCGACGCCAACTTCGTGCTGTTCGGCCGGTTCACCGACGCGGGCGGCGCATGGCAGCACTACCTCGACGCCGGCGTGCTGATCCGCGACGTGGGCATCCCCGGATATCTGCGCGCCACCATCGGCCTCGGCGCCGAGAACGACGAATTCCTGCGCGTGAGTCGCGATATCGCGGGCACCGACCTTACTCACTGAATCCACCTGTGGAGGAACACATCATGAGCAGAACAGCGCGGGTGGAACGCGTCACCAAAGAGTCCTCGATTCTGGTGGAGCTGAACCTCGACGGCACCGGGCAGACCGAGATCTCCACCGGGGTGCCGTTCTACGACCACATGCTGACCGCACTCGGCGCGCACGCCGGGTTCGACCTGGTCGTGCGGGCCGAAGGCGATATCGAGATCGAAGCCCACCACACGGTCGAGGACACCGCGATCGTGCTGGGCCAGGCGCTCGGGCAGGCGTTGGGCGACAAGAAGGGGATCTGCCGCTTCGGCGACGCGTTCATCCCGATGGACGAAACCCTCGCGCACGCAGCCGTCGACGTGTCGGGTCGGCCGTATTGCGTGTTCACCGGCGAGCCGGAGCACCTGGTGCACACCATCATTCCCAGCGCGGGCCCCGGCGCTTCGTACTCGACGGTGCTCAACAAGCACGTCTTCGAGTCGATCGCGCAGAACGCCCGGATCGCCCTGCATGTGCGGGTGCTCTACGGTCGCGACCAGCACCACATCACCGAGGCCGAATTCAAGGCTGTCGCACGGGCTTTGCGGGCCGCCGTCGAGATCGACCCCCGGGTCAGTGGTGTGCCGTCCACGAAGGGTGTGCTGTGAAGTCGGTTGTGCTGCTCGACTATGGTTCCGGCAACCTGCACTCCGCCGAGCGCGCGCTGGTGCGTGCGGGCGCCCAGGTGGAGGTCACCGCCGATCCCCAGGCCGCGTTGGCGGCCGACGGGCTCGTCGTTCCCGGCGTCGGCGCGTACGCCGCGTGCATGGCCGGGCTGCTGTCGGTGCGCGGTGACCGGATGATCGGCCAGCGCCTCGCGGGCGGTCGTCCCGTGCTCGGCATCTGCGTCGGCATGCAGATCATGTTCGACCGTGGCGTCGAGTTCGGTGTGGAGACCGAAGGGTGCGGTGAATGGCCCGGCACGGTCGCGGGCCTGGATGCCCCGGTCCTGCCGCACATGGGTTGGAACACGGTGAAAGCCCCCGCCGACAGCGCCCTGTTCGCCGGGATGGACGCCGACACCCGGTTCTACTTCGTCCACTCCTATGCCGCCCAGCAGTGGGAGCTGCCCGAGAACGAGCACATCGCAGCGCCGAAACTCACCTGGGCCGAGCACGGCGTGCCGTTCCTCGCCGCCGTCGAGAACGGCCCGCTGTCGGCTACCCAGTTCCACCCGGAGAAGTCCGGGGACGCGGGTGCTCAGTTGCTGCGCAACTGGATCGGGTCGCTCTGACGCAGCGCGGTACCACGCGGCCGACGGTGGGATTGCGCCACCACGGCTGACGTCCTCCTGCGGCAGGTCGGCTGTGGTGGTGTAGATCGGATGATCGAAAAAGATGGTCAGGGGTTGTCGAAGTGGGCTCGGTCGGCGGCTTCGGTGCCTGCGGTCCAGCCTTCGGCGCTGCGGATGGTGATGCCGCGGGAGCGCACTGTGGGGAAGTAGGTGTCGAAGGCTCGGTCTACTCGTTGCTGGTGGGAGGCCAGTGCCGGGAGCAGGTGGGTGGGGTCGGGGGAGTCGGCGATGGTGGCTTCGGCGGCTGTGGTCAGGAGTTCGCCGATTCTGGAGGCGTAGGCGGTGAGGAAGGCTTTGCGGTAGTGGCGGGAGCGGGATTCCTCGGTGGTGGCGTTGTCGATCATCGCTCGGGTTGCTTGGACGAGCAGCGAGGTGGCGAGGATCTCTACCGCGTCGAGGTCGGTCTCGTCGCCGACAACCGTGACGAAACCCCAGTCGGCTACGAAGATGGCGCGGGCGCGATTGGCTCTGATGACCATGTCGATCAGTAGGGCTTTGGCGTCGGTGTAGGGGGTTTCGAGCCATATTCTGCGGGCGGCCGGGAGCTCGGGGTCGGTGCGTCGGGCGTCGAGCAGGGCACGGTCGATGGCGTATTTGGTCATGAGTTCCTGCGCCTTGGCGGACAGGGTTTCCGCCTCCTCGGCGAAGGGGGTGGACTCGGCTTTGGCCAGCAGGCCGCGGACTCGACCAAGGGTCTTCTCGTCGACGTGGTGGTGGGGGATGGTGCGTGCGCCGGTGCCAGGGAGCGGGAGGATCTGCTCGAGCTTCGGGAGCTGGATGAGCAGGGCGAGGGCGCTCAGGGCCGTGGTGATGGCCTCCGCGGCGGTGAGCAGGGCACGATCGGCCCACTGTTCGACATGGGAGCGCTCGGATGTCCACCAGACCGCGGCGCGCAGCTCGTCCAGTTGCGCCTGCCAGATCTCGTCGACGGATTCAGCGGGGTAACCGGCGCGGTGTTCGGCCATCAGGTCGGTCAGGTAGCCGACCGCGAACTCGTCCACCCGCCGGCGCGCGGCCTCGTGGATGTCGGTGGGAAGCCAGCCGAACTCGAAGGCGCGGGCGATGATTCGCTGCCCGGCGGGCTGGATTCCGGGAGCCAACGGCGCACCCGCCACCTGTTCGACGAAGCGCTCGATCGCGTTCTTGTCGCCCTGGGCCGCGAGGAAGGCGACGGTCGCGATCGCGTCGGCGACCTGCGCCGGGTCGCCCGAGAGCGCGGCGTCGATCGGAAGGCCGGGAGCGGCCGCCGGTTTACGGCCCGTGCGACGTCGACGATTCTGCTTGGCCAAGGGAGCAGGGTCCTGTTCGTGGAAGTTGCTACTCGCGATGGAGACGGGCAGCGGAGCGAAGTTCGCGGCGTCCATTGTCGCGCATCGCACAGGCGGGGAGGCGGGGTGATGCCAACGGAGTCGCCGGTCGGCCGATCGCCTCTGATCAGCGAGTCATATTCGGTTCCGGCCCAACAAATCCGACCGTGGGTGGATTCGGAACGTGCCCGGCGGACCCTAGGGTAGCGAGATGAGCTATCGGGGGATGTTGATCGAGGAACGGGCCGAACTGGTCGAACTGCTGCGGGGGTTGAGCGAGCGGGAATGGGAGACGCCGTCGCTGTGCGCGGGATGGCGGGTGCGCGATGTTGTCGGGCATCTGCTGCAGGACACACTGAGTCCGCTGGGTTACGCGGCGGTGGTGGTGAAGAGTCGTGGATCGGTGAATCGAACCAACAACGCACTCGCGCGGTCGTTCTCGGGCCTGTCGACCGAGCAGCTGGTGGACAAGCTCGCCAACGAGTCGGGCCGACTGTCGAAGTTCTCGCCGCGGCTGATGCTGTCCGACCTGATGGTCCACCACCAGGATATCCGCCGTCCGCTCGGCCGCCCGCGGACGATCCCCACCGACCGTCTCACCGCCGTCCTGTCCTACCCCGACCCCTTCGCCTTACCCGGCAGGTACACCAAGGGACTGCGCTTCGAGGCCACCGACGTCGCCTGGTCCTCGGGCAAAGGTCCGGAGGTCCGCGGCCCCGGCGAGGCCATCGCCCTCGCCGTAGTCGGCCGCACCGTCGCCCTCGACGACCTCTCCGGCGACGGCCTCCCCGAGCTTCGCCGCCGTCTCGGCTGACTACTACAGCAGCGGGGAATCGAGCTCGTGCGCGAGCCAACGGCCCCACACATTGGTCAGCTTGACGTTGATGGCCATATTCAGGCGCTCGGGTTCGGCAGTGTTCGTGTTGGAACGGATCTGTGTCATCGTCACCAGAACATCGGCGTTGAGGAAATCGCCGCTCACCACGCCGCAAGTGATGTTTTCGACGGTGGAGCGAACCTCCGCTTGACGCATGGCTGCTGCCAGTGCGTCCCTGGACCGGGTGAATTCGGCATGGAATGCGCCCGTGCTGCGGTCGAGGACACGCTCGAAGTAGCCGTCGAGGTCGTGTGCGTGGTCGTAGGTCGATACTTCACGGCCGAAATCGCAGCCCGCGAGCCGCGCCGCATCCGGGGCGCCTGCCGCGGCATTCGGCGCTACGATCACCGCCGCCATCGCGATCGAACCCAGCAAACCACCCAGTACGCCTTTACGGAACACAATTCTCCATTGATCGGACCAGCCGACGCGGATCCGCGTGTCGCAGCGGACTGTATCCCACACCGCTGATCTGAACTGTAATTGATTCCCGCTCAACAGGATCGGTGCAACTGCGGTGCCAGCGATCTCGTCGTAGTCCAGATCGTTTACTTTGCGCTGCACGAACACCGCCCTTCGACAAGCGTCAGAGTCGCCAGGTCGAGTAGCACCGCCGTCGAGACACTCGGGTCGACTCGCCTCGACGTCCTCGGCCACGTCTGGGCGCAGGGTTCGCGTGACACGGGCCTCACCGCCGCGGACCGTTGCGGGGACGAGGACGCAGACCTACTAGTCTGAATGGGTGAGTCTTGTGCTGTTGCCCGCTGTCGATGTCGCCAATGGTGAGGCCGTGCGCCTCGTGCAAGGGGAGGCCGGTAGCGAAACGAGCTATGGGTCGCCTCGGGACGCGGCGATGGCCTGGCAGCAGGCCGGGGCCGAGTGGGTGCATCTGGTCGATCTGGACGCCGCCTTCGGCAAGGGGAGCAACCGGGAACTGATCTCGCAGGTGGTCGGTGAGCTCGACGTCAAGGTGGAGCTGTCGGGCGGTATCCGCGACGACGACTCGCTGAAGGCCGCACTGGCCACCGGGTGCACGCGAGTGAACATCGGCACCGCGGCGATCGAGAACCCGCAGTGGTGCGCTCGGGTGCTCGGCGAGTACGGCGACCGGATCGCGGTCGGCCTCGACGTGAAGCAGATCGACGGACAGTGGCGGCTGCGCGGTCGCGGCTGGGTGACCGACGGCGGCGACCTGTGGGAGGTGCTCGAACGCCTCGAGCGCGACGGTTGCGCGCGCTATGTCGTCACCGACGTCTCCAAGGACGGCACGCTGACCGGCCCCAACCTCGAGCTGCTGAGCGAGGTCGCCAACGCCGCCGAGGCGCCGGTGATCGCATCCGGCGGAATCTCGGTGCTCGACGACCTCGTCGCCATCGCGGGCCTGACCGACGACGGCGTGGAGGGCGCGATCATCGGCAAGGCGTTGTACGCGGGCCGGTTCACCCTGCCGCAAGCCCTGGCCGCGGTGCGCTGATCCCGCCGATGACCGCCGCGCCGAGCACCGCCGAACTCACCGATCTGCTGACCGTCGCCACCCGGGTGCTGGACGCGGTGGTGCCGCGTTTCGTCGAAGGACTCGGCGCTCCGAGCGCGGTGACCAAGGGCCGCAACGACTTCGCCACCGAACTCGATCTCGAGCTGGAACGCACCATCTCCGCCGAGCTCCAGCAGCGCACCGGCATCGCGGTGCACGGCGAGGAATTCGGTGGGCCCGCGCTCACCTCCGGCACGGCCTGGGTGCTCGACCCGATCGACGGCACCTTCAACTACTCCTCGGGCCATCCCATGTCGGGCACGTTGCTGGCGCTCGTGCACGAGGGCGAACCGGTGATCGGGTTGACCTGGCTGCCGATGCTCGGCCGCCGCTATGCCGCGGTGACCGGTGGACCGGTCTATCTCGACGGTGTCGCGTTGCCGCCGCTGGCACCGGCCAAACTGTCGGACTCGATGATCGGGTTCGGCGCCTTCAACCTCGACTCGGCCGGTCGCATCCCCGGCCAGTTCCGCTTCGACCTGCTCGGTGCGTTGAGCCGACTGTCCTCGCGGGTTCGCATGCACGGCGCAACCGGCATCGACCTGGCGTTCACCGCGTCCGGGGCGCTCGGCGGGGCAGTGGTCTTCGGGCACCATCCGTGGGACAACGCGGCGGGTGTCGCGCTGGTGCGCGCGGCGGGCGGCGTGGTCACCGACCTGGCGGGCGCGCCGTGGACGATCACCTCGGGATCGGTGCTGGCCGCCGCACCGGGTGTGCACCAGGAACTGCTGGAAATGATCTGTACCGTCAGCGAAGAAGAACGAGGGTGAACCCCATGGCACCGCGCACCGACGAACGATCCGGCACCACCGCGCCGAGCACGCTGGCGGTCCGCGTGATCCCGTGCCTGGACGTCGACGCGGGTCGTGTGGTCAAGGGCGTCAACTTCCAGAACCTGCGCGACGCGGGCGACCCGGTGGAATTGGCCGCGACCTACGACGCCCAGGGCGCCGACGAGCTGACCTTCCTCGATGTCACCGCCTCCACCGGCGACCGCGGCACCATGCTCGACGTGGTGACTCGCACCGCCGAGCAGATCTTCATCCCGCTCACCGTCGGCGGCGGCGTGCGCACGGTCGACGACGTCGACCGGCTGCTGCGCGCGGGCGCGGACAAGGTGTCGGTGAACACCGCCGCCATCGCGCGCCCCGAGGTGCTGTTCGAGATGTCACAGCGCTTCGGTGCCCAGTGCATCGTGCTCTCGGTCGACGCGCGCACCGTGCCCGACGGCCGGCCCGACACACCGTCGGGCTGGGAGGTCACCACGCACGGCGGCAAGCGGGGCACCGGCATCGACGCTGTCGAATGGGCCATCCGCGGCGCCGAACTCGGTGTGGGCGAGATCCTGCTGAACTCGATGGACGCCGACGGCACCAAGGCCGGTTTCGACCTGCCGATGATCGCCGCGGTGCGCGCCGCGGTGCGCGTGCCGGTGATCGCCAGCGGCGGCGCGGGCGCGATCGAACACTTCCCGCCCGCCGTGCACGCCGGCGCCGACGCGGTCCTGGCCGCGAGCGTGTTCCACTTCGGCGACCTCACCATCGGCCAGGTGAAAGACGCGATGCGAGCGGACGGCATCACCGTCCGCTGACATCAGCTCAGCCTCGCCCACCCCGCAGTCGGGTGAGCGCGGCATCGGGAACGACCTCGCCGGGCAGCATGAAGCCTCGAGTTCCCCTGGGCTGCAGAAACACTACGTCGCCGACGACTCTGATCCGGGTGAAGTCGGCATAGCGGTTGGCGACGGCTCCGGTGGTCTGCTGCAGGTGCATCGTGTCGTGGGTGTAGTGCGCGGTGATCCGATGCCCGGGGCCGGCCACGGCGGCGAATCTCAGGTTCACCCGGGCCAACTGCCAGCAAGTGATCAGGACGACGCACACGACCTCGAAGCCGAGCACGATGAAGAACGCGCCCATCATCTCGCCGAGGTCGGCGTCGCCGCCGTTGGTCACCAGCGACAAGGTCCCGCGTGCCAGCAGAAAGGCGGGGATCGCCAACAACAGCCCCAATTTGGCAGGGAGTAGCCAATTCACCAGGGCGGCACCGCGGTTCAGGCGCCGCGCGGTCTTGTCGTCGCAGACGTAGGCGACCTCGATCGACCCATCGGCCCGGGTGCCGGGACCGAGATGTTGTGGGTGGCCTGGCTGAGCTCCTGGCTGGTAGGTCTGTTGTGGGTAACCCGATGGGTACGGCTGTTGCGGGTGGCTCGGCTGAGCTCCTGGCTGGTAAGCCTGTTGCGGATAGCCCGACTGGTACGGCTGCTGCGGATGCATGAGAATCCCCCTGATGTCAGAACGTCGATCGCCGCGATAGTAGGCAGCCCCCGTCCGGACTGTCGAATCACTCGATGCCGCAACCGCCCTGGCCTGATGGTGTTGTCGGCGTCGACCCGTCGGGCGGTGCCGGGAACGAAGTGTTGGACTCGGTGGCGCCGACCCGCTGCTGGTCCCGTCGACCGGGCGTCACAGTCCCATCTCGGTGGCGATGACGGTGTGGAGGACCTCGCTGGTGCCGCCGATGATGCGGTCGACACGGTGGTCGGCGTAGAGGCGGGCGATGGGGGAGTCCGCGAGATAGCCGACGCCGCCGTGTAATTGGAGGCAGCGGTCGATCACTCGGCCCGCCGACTCGGTGCAGAACAGTTTGGCCGAGGCCGCGTCGGCGGGGGTCAGGTCGCCGCGGTCGTGGGCGGCGAGCGCACGGTCGACGACCGCCTCGATGGCGTCGACCTCGGCGCGACAGGCGGCCAGCTCGAACTTGGTGTTCTGGAAGCTCGCCACCGACTGCGTGAACGCGGTGCGCTCGGCGGTGAACCGGTGTGCGAAGCGGACGGCGGCCCTGGCCTGTGCGTGGGCGCCGACGGCGATGGTCAGGCGTTCTCGTGGCAGCTGCGCGGCGAGGTGGGCGCCGCCCTGGTCGGCCTCGCCGAGGCGATCGGTCACCGGCACGCGGACATCGGTGAAGGTGAGTTCGGCTGTGTCGGAGACCTTTCGGCCGAGAGTCTCGAGGGCGCGGCCGACTCGGTAGCCGGGGGCGGTGGTATCGACGACCAACAGCGACAGCCCGTAAGAAGGGTCTTCGGCGTTCGGGGGCGCGGTGCGCGCGCACACGATCACGCGGTCGGCGTGGACACCGCCGGTGACGTAGGTCTTCGATCCGTTGAGCAGGTATTCGGTGCCGTCGAGCGACATCGGCGCGGTGACACGCATGTCCGACGGCTCCGTGCCGGTACCCGGTTCGGCGACCGCGAGCGCGAACATCGTTTCGCCGGTGACGAATCCCGGCAGCCAACGCTGCCGCTGTTCGGCGGTCGCCAGGTCGATGATCAGAGGAAGGCAGCGTGACACGTGGGCGCTCGAACCGCCGAAAGACACCGCGGCGCGCGCGATCTCCTCGGCGAGCACCGCCCGGTACCGGACCGAGGCGAGGCCGGAGCCGCCGTACTCCACGGGCACCTCCATGCCGAGGACCCCGAGTTCGCCCAACCGGTAATAGAATTCGCGCGGCACCCGCCCGTCGTCGTACCACTTGCTGAAACTCGGCACCACTTCGGACTCGATGAACGCGCGCATCGTGGCCCGAAAGTTCCGGTGCTCGGCATCGAAAACTGGTCTGCGCATGGGACGTTCCTTACCGGCCTGCAACGGCCACGAGCCGGCCCGCCCGACGAGTTGATCGGGCGGGCCGGCGAGACGGCGGAAAGAGACTACTTCGGCGGTGCGGGAACCGCGGGATCCTTGCAGTAGGCGCCGAGTTCGGTCGGGCAGGGCGCGAGAATGGTCGAGAAGTACTGGTAGGCGGAGAAGACCGCCAACGGGCCACCGACAGTGACCAGGCCCAGCATCGTGCCGACCGCGCCGAGAGTGGCCGCGCCGAGCACGCATCCGGCCACCGTGGCACCGACCCACGGCACGAGCAGCACGATCACCGGGCTGGCGATCGCCGCACCCGCGGCACCGCCGACCAGGCAACCGATACCGCCGCCGACCACCGCGCCGACGATCGCCGCCACCGCACTGCCGATGCCGAGGCGCTGGCTGAGCACCCCGAGCGCGGCCTGATCGCGCGGAGTGAACGACTCGGCGATCTGCTGGGCGGCCGCGTCCTGGGTGATCACGTTCGTCGCCGCGGCCACCGGGGCGCCGCCCTCCCGCGACGGAGTCAGGGTCGCGGTGGTGCCGTCGATGGTGGCGGCGATCGGGAACACCTTGTCGTCCATGCGGTAGGTCAGCGGCAGTGCCGCGACCGGGGTGTCGGCGCCGGTGGTGAGCACGAGCTGGCCGTCGGCGATCTGCAGCTTGCCGTCGGTGGTGCTCAGCACCGCTGAGTCACCCTGCCTGCTGACCTCGTAGTGCACCTCGGTCTGTGCCGGTGCCGGATCGGCGTTGCCGGTTCCGGTGCCGACACACAGTGCCAGCGCGGTCAGGGCCGCAGTGGCCAGGGTGGTTGACATCTTCATCTGTGATCCTCATCGGTCGGGGTATTTCGGACATGCCGCGCACGCGGGGACGCGCTGCGCAACGAGGGGGAGCGGTTACTTGCCGGTGGTGTCGATCAGGCCGCCGTCGGTCAGCGACCAGTGCTCGCCGACGAAGGTCTGGATACCGACGGCCTCGAGCGGATAGCCGTCGTCGGCACCGGTTTTCATCGCGATACCGGGCAGCATCAGGTCGGTGGAGACGTTGTCGAGCGAGCGCATCGCGTCACGCAGACCCTCGCGGGTCGGGCACTTCGCGGCTTCCATGGTCTTGCGGAAGCTCTCGGCCATCGTCCATCCGGCCATGGCGTGCTGGTTCTCGGGATCGGCGCCGGGGGCGTACTGAGCCAGCTTGGATCGGTAGGTCTGCATGCCCGCGTCGGTGGCCCAGCGCGGGTCGGCGGCGTCCTTGAGGAATGCCGCGGTCACCGTGCCCTGGACGTTGGGCAGCCCCACCGGACGCAGGGTGGCCATGGTGTTGGAGACCACAGCGAGCACGTGCAACGGATTCCAGTCGGCGTTGCGCACATCGGCGGCGAGTGCCTGCGAGGCGAACTTGGGCGTCGAGAAGTTCAGCAGCACATCGGCTTTGGAATTGGCAAGGTTGCGCACCTGGGCGTCGACAGTGGGGTCGGTGACCTCGAAGCTCTGCTCGGCGATCACCTTCACCCCGCTGCCTGCGACGCCCTCGGTGAAGGCCGCGAGCAGGTCCTTGCCGAAGTCGTCGTTCTGGTAGAGCACCGCCACGGTCGCGTTCGGCCGCTGCGCCTTCACGTACTGCGCGTAGGCCAGACCCTCGGTGCGGTAGCTGGGCTGCCAGCCGATGGTCCACGGGTGCTCGGTGCCGGAACCGAACTTCGTCGCCCCGGTGCCGACGAAGATCTGCGGCACCTTGCGTTGGTTGAGGTAGTCGACCACTGCCGAAGACGTGGCCGTGCCCAGGGTCTGGAAGATCGCGAACACCTGATCCTGCTCGACCAACCGTCGGGTCTCCTCCACGGTTTTGGGCGGCTGATACCCGTCGTCGCGCACCACGTACTCGACCTTGCGCCCGTCGATACCGCCCTGCTCGGCGTTGATGTAGTCGAAGTAGGCCTTGGCGCCCTTGGGTACCTCGCTGTAGGCGGAGGCGGGGCCCGACAACGGGTACGCCCCGCCGAGTTTGATGGTGCTGTCGGTGATACCGGTGGTCTGCTGACCCTTGCAGTCGCCTTGACCGACCGTGCCGGTCTCCTCGCCACGGCCACCACACGCGGTGAGGGTCGCGAGTAGCGCGGCCGTTATCCCGATGGAGCGGATTGCCTTAGTGCGCATGAGTTTTCCCTTTCCGGACGCGATGTCCGAGCCATTGCGTCCACTGGGTGACCAGGCCGGCCAAACCCTTGGGCGCGAGGTACATGACCGCGATGATCAGCAGTCCGAAGATGACGCCAGGGGCGGCCTTGTTGACGTCCTGGGCGAAGCTGGGAACGAACATCACGAACAGTCCGCCGAGCAGCGGGCCCCAGGTGGTGCCCAGCCCGCCCACGACCAGCCCGGCCAGCAGCGTGATCGACAGCGTCAGCGCGAAGGAGTCGGGCGAGACGAACGCGATCACCCAGGTGTAGACACAGCCCGCGACACCGGCCAGCAGCGCGCTCCAGGCGAAGGCCAGCGTCTTGTAGTGCGCCAGATTCACGCCGAGTACCTCGGCCGCGATCTCGTTGTCGCGCATCGCGTGCAGCGCGCGCCCCACCCGGGAGCCCAGCATGCCCGCCACCAGGACGAAGCTCACCACGGTGGTGGCCAGTGCGAGGAAGTACAGCCACTGGTCCTCGGCCAACCCGGTCCACGCCGGTGGGGTGGGCTTGGTGACGGTCAGGCCCATGGAACCGCCGGTCAATCCGTCGAACCGCTTGAGCAGCGGCACCAGGAAGATCGCGATGGCCAGGGTGACCAGCGCCAGGTACAGCCCGCGCAGCCGCAGGGCCGGGACGCCGAGGGCGAAGCCGAGCACGAAGGTGACGACCGCGGCGATCGGAATCGTCGCGAAATACGGTGTGTCCCAGTGCTCCATCGCGATCGCCGCGGTGTAGGCGCCGATGGCGAAGAAGGCGCCGTGGCCGAGCGAGATCTGGCCGGTGTGGCCGACCAGCAGGTTGAGCCCGAGCAGGGTGACCGCGTAGATCATCGCCATGGCCAGCTGGAAGGTGTGGAAGGGCACCAACTGGAAGGGCGCGACGCAGGCGATCAGCAGCACCGCGGCAGTGGCGATCGCGGACCAGCGCAGGGTTTTCAGGCGGTGCAGTGGCGGGGTCGCCGCCGGTGCGGTCGAAGGTGGCGTCGCAACGTTCAATTCGCTCATACTCGTTCCACCGCCGCGTGTCCGAACAGACCTTGCGGGCGCAGCAACAGCACGCCCAGGATGATCACCAGCGGCACACCGATCTTGAGTTCGGTGCCGATCGCGTCGACGTAGGCGCCGGTGAGGGTTTCGGCGACGCCGACGATCAGGCCGCCTGCCACCGCGCCGCCGGGGGAGTCGAACCCGCCCAGCGTCGCCGCCGCGAAGGCGTAGATGAGGACCCCGCCCATCATGTTGGGGTCGAGGAACAACAGTGGTGCCGACAGCACTCCCGAGACCGCCCCGACCAGCGCGGCCAGGCCCCAGCCGAGTGCGAGGACGGTGCCGACCCGGATGCCGACGAGCTTGGCCGACTGCGGATTACACGCCACCGCGCGCATCGCCAGCCCGATCCTGGTGTAGCGGAACAGCAGATACAGCAGCGCCATCACCACCCCGACCACCGCGAAGATCCCGAGGCTGCCGTACCCGACGCTGAGGCCGCCGCCGCGTAACGCCCCCTCGGGGAAGGGATTCGGGAACGACTTCACCTGGTAGGACCAGATCCAGCCCGCCGCCGCGTGCACGGTGAAGAACAGGCCGACGGTGACGATCACCAGCGTGATCTCGGGGGCGCCCTCGACCGGGCGGATCACCACCCGCTCGATCACCATGCCCGCGAGGAAGGAGATCGCCAGCGTGATGATCAGCGCCGCCCAGAACGGCATGGTCTGGCTCAACTGCCACGCCAGGAACGCCGAGAACATGGCCAGCTCGCCCTGCGCGAAGTTGACGATCCCGGTGAACCGGTAGATCAGCACCAGCGCCAGCGCCAGGCCCGCGTAGATCGCACCCGCCGAGAGCCCCTCGACGACCTGTTGGACGAAATCGGTCACGGCGCCACCTTGTATCCCAGGTAGGAGCGGATGACCTGCTCATCGGCCCTGATCTGAGCCGCTGTGCCCGACAACACGATTCGACCGGTTTCGAGCACGTGTGCCTGATGCGCGACGCCGAGGGCGAGGTGAGCGTTCTGTTCGACGACTATCACGGTGGTGCGTTCCTCTTCGTTGATGGTGTGCACGATCCCGAACAACTCCTGGGTCACCAACGGCGAGAGCCCGAGCGAGGGTTCGTCCAGCAGCAACAGCCGCGGGCGCAGCATCAGCGCCCGGCCGATCGCCAGCATCTGCTGCTGACCACCGGACAGCCCGCCCGCGGCGTCGCGCTGCTTGTCGCGCAGGATCGGGAAGTAGTCGTAGACCCGGCGCAGGTCGGCTTCGACGCCGGCGCGGTCCCGTCGGGGGTAGGCGCCCAGGCGCAGGTTCTCCTCGACGGTGAGCGGAGCGAAGGTGCCGCGGCCCTCGGGCACATGGGCGACACCGAGACGCGCCATGATTTCCGGTGCGCGACCGGCCACTTCGTCGCCGTCGAGCAGCAAGCTGCCGCGCACCTTGACCATGCCGCACAGGGCGCGCAGCAAGGTGGTCTTGCCGGCGCCGTTGGGGCCCAGGATCGCGCACACCGTGCCCTGCTCGACCGAAAAGCTCACGCCGTGCAGGACTTTCGCCGCGCCGTACCCGGCGTGCAGGTCGGTGACGGTCAAGAATTCACTCATGCCGACGCTCCGAGGTAGGCGCGGATGACGGCCGGATTCTGCTGCACCGCTTCGGGTTCGCCCTCGGCGATCACCTGGCCGAACTCGAGGCAGATCACTCGATCGCAGGTGCCCATCACGAACCCCATGTGGTGTTCGACGACGATCACGGTCAGGTCGAGGTCGGCTTGCAGCGCGCGCAGGCGGTCGGCGAATTCGTCGACTTCGCCGTGGCTCAGGCCGTTCACCGGCTCGTCGAGCAGCAGCAGTTGGGGCCGTACCGCCAGCGCTCTGGCCAGCTCGATGCGTTTGAGCGTGCCGAAGGGCAGTCCCGATGCCGGGTGGTCGGCGACCGCGGTCAGCTCGAGGCGCTCGAGCAGCTCGTCGGCTTCGGCGCGCAGCAGCTTTTCCTCCCTGCGGACCTTCGGCAATCGCAGTCCCGCCGACACGAAGCCGGCGCAAGCCCGGTGATGCGCGCCGACGAGGATGTTGTCGCGCACCGAAAGGCGAGGGAAAAGGCCGAGATTCTGGAAGGTGCGGGCGATGCCGAGCCCGGCGAGAGCATCGGGGCGCACGGTCGACAGGTCGGTGTCGCGGTAGCGCATGGTGCCCGACGTCGGCCGGTTGCGCCTGGTCATGCAGTTGAACAGGGTGGTCTTGCCTGCGCCGTTTGGTCCGATCAGGCCGACCATCTCACCGGCGGCGACCGTGAACCCGACGTCCTGCAGGGCGGTGATGCCGCCGAAGCGCACCGTCAGGTTGGAAATCTCGAGCATGCGGAGAACACTAAGTTCGCAGGTCGGCGCCCACATCGGACGTTGCGGACCAAGAACTCGGCCGAGAGTCGTCCGCTGCGGACAGTGTGACGTGGTTGACACCACCGCCGCCCCCATGCACACTCCCGGAATATGTCAGCTGGATCACTTTTATCCGTTACGACCGAGTCCGATCAGGTCCAAGCCGAGCGTCGGCGGATAGCGGGCTGCGCCTATGACCACGCCGACGAGATCGCCGACGACGTCATGGTCAAGATCCGTGACCAGCTGCCCGGCTATGCCACCGCGGCCCCCGGCGTGCTCGACGACGTGCACGATCAGCTCGCTCGGCTGAGCCGTACCGGGCTCGGTGCGTTGCTCGAGCATCGACGCGTCTGTCCGGCAGATGTCGCCTACGCGCGGCAGGCGGCGGCGCGCCGGGCCCGCACCGGGCTGCCGCTGGTCGACTACATCGCCGCGTTCCGGCTCGGCCAGCGCGCCATCTGGAAGTCGCTGCTCGCGCACGCGGGCGATTCCGAGGCCGGGCGCGCGGCGGTGCTGTCGCTGGCGGGGCCGCTGGCTCGCTACACCGATCTGATCAGTACCCAGGCCACCGACGCGTATCTGGAGTTCCAGCAGTACGTGGCCGCCGAATCCGGGCGCGACTCGCAGGCCCTGATGGACGCGCTGCTCGACGGGGCGCTGCCGGCGAGCGGTCCGCACCTGTCGGTGGCCACCGCCCACGGCATCGGGGCCGAACGCACCGCGCCGGTGGTGGTGGTCACCGCGGTGGTGCTCGACCGGGCCGAACGCGGCGAGGACTCCACCGAACAGCTCGGCCAGGCCCGACAAATGGTGTCCGCGGCGATGGCGCGGTGCACGGTCAACGGTTTGCGGACACTGTCGGTGGTGCGCGGAACCGAGATCGTCGCCGTGCCCGCGCTCGGCACCGGCGGTGCGACCGAGGGACTGTGTGAACGGCTACGCGTGATGCAGGACGAACTCGGCGCCGAGGGCATCGTGCTCGCCATCGGGGTGAGCACCGCGGTCACCGAGGTGACCCAGATTCCGCGCGCCTATCGCCAGGCGCAGGCGGCACTCGAGCTGCTGCCCGAAGGGGGCGGGGTGCTCGCGCTCCCGCAACTCACCCCGTTCAAATACCTGCTCTTGCGCGCCGACGACACCACCCGTCAGCTGGTGGACCCGCGCATCGGCAGCGCGTTGGCCGAGGATCGCGTGCGCGGCGGGACACTGGCCGAGACGATCCGCGCGTTCGCGGCCGCCGACATGAATCTGCGCGAGGCCGCCGACACCTTGCACATCCACCTCAATACCGCCAAATACCGGCTGGGTCGGATCCAGGAACTCACCGGTCGCAATGTGCGCAGCGTCAACGACCTCGTCGAACTGCTGGTGGCCATCGAACTGGCTGCTGTTATAAACGAGGCATGAGCCTCGATCCCGCCATCGCCGCCCGCCTCAAGCGCACCGAGGACGGATTGATCGCCGCGATCGCGCAGGAGAAGGCCACCGGTGACGTGCTGATGATGGCGTGGATGGACGACGAGGCGCTGGCCCGTACCTTGGACACGCGCAAGGCGACCTACTACTCGCGTTCGCGTCAGCAGTACTGGGTCAAAGGCGAAACTTCCGGGCACACTCAATACGTGCACGAGGTACGCCTGGACTGCGACGGCGACACGCTGTTGCTGATCGTCGATCAGGAAGGCGCGGCCTGTCACACCGGCACCCACACCTGCTTCGACACCGACGTACTGCTCGCCGCGGACTAGTCGCCGTCGTCGACGAGGATTCGATTCAGCCGCTCGGACAGGGTTTCGCCGAGCACCGCCAGTTGCGCGGTCTGCTTGTCGGTGAGACCGTCGAGGACGAGCCTGCGCGCGGCCTCCACGTAGCCGGGAGCCGCCTCGATCACCTTCTCGAAGCCCGCGTCGGTGAGCACCGCGTACACCCCGCGCCTGCCCGCGGTGGTGTCGCGTCGCGCCCAACCGAGGCGTTCGAGTTTCGAGACCACATGCGACAGCCGCGATAGCGACGCATTTGCCTTGTGGGCGAGATCACTCAGTTGCAGGCGATGGCCTGCCTCTTCCGAGAGCAGGCTGAGCACCCGGAACTCGAAATGGGTGAGCCCGGCCTCGCGTTGCAGTCGGGTGTCCAGCGCACCGGGAATCCGGGTCATGAGCGCGACGATCGCTTGCCATGCGCGCTGTTCGACGGGGTCGAGCCACTGGGTCATCGCCGGTACTGCCTCGCGGCCGTACGGCGTACATGATGGAGTGAGGCGCGCACGAGAAAGAGTTTGCCACGACGTCGCTGTGGCGTCCGCGAGTTGGCGGTGGTCGTGAGGTCACTCACATCGGCGTAGGGGCGCGGATGTGGGCTACCGGTCTCCGGTCATCGGCGGCACGGTCGGCTCGGGCGGGCGGGTCGCGGCCTTGGCGGCCTTGTGACGGTTGAATCCACGCTTGCCCATCAGAGCGAGCACCAGCGCGAACAGCACCGCCGCGATGATGGCGCCGACCAAGCAGGCGCCACGGAAGGCGGGCGCGTCGACATCGAGAATGCGCTGTCCGGCGTGTGCGGCATTGTTGCCGCCGAGCACGATCGTCAGGGTCATCAGATTCGGCAGTGCGCAGGCCAGCGCGACGATCACCGCCGCGCCCGCGATGAACTTGCCGCCCTTGCGCTTCCACACCCGCACCGCCGATACCAGCAGCAACAGCGGTGCCAGGGTGAACACGAAGCCGTACACCAGACCCCACCAGATGCCCGAGCTGAAACTGCCGTGCACGGTGGTGGCCAGCCGCTGTGCCCACCATCGAGGGATGAACGAGGACAGAATGAAGTAGGCGATCACCAGCACCGCCAGCGTGGCCAGCGCCATGATCGCTCGGTTGCGCCACAGAACAGCCGTGGACTTCTGACCGCTCGACCGCACCTCGTCGGTTGTCATCTGCTCAGCGTAGGTGCGGCGGGGGCGCCGGGCGTCGATCCGACGCCCGGCGATTCTTCGGCCGGTGCTACTCCGGGGTGGTGCTTCGTTCGCGCAGGAAGGCCAGTGCCTCGTCGGCATGGACGGCGGCCCGCAGCTCACCGGTGACGATCTTGAGGATCGTGCGATCGGTATCGATGACGAAGGTATGACGCTTGACCGGGGCGAGCTTGCCGAGCAGTCCACGCTTGACGCCGAATTCGGCGGCCACCGCGCCGTCGTGGTCGGACAGTACGGGATAGTCCAGGCGTTGCTTGGTGGCGAAACCGGCCTGCACCTCGGTGCTGTCGGTACTGATGCCGACACAGGAGGCGCCCAGCGCCGCGAATTCGCCGCTCAGATCGCGGAAGTGGCAGGCCTCGGCGGTACACACCGGGGTATTGGCGGCGGGGTAGAAGAACAGCACCAGCGGGCCGTCGGCGAGCAAGCCGTCGAGCGAGCGGAGCTGGGCGGATTGATCGGGAAGCTCGAACTGCGGAGCGCGCTGGCCTGGCTGCATGCCCAGACAGTAACGACCGCCGGGCGAGTTAGGAAGATCCCCGTTCGCGGGCGCGAACGGGGATCCACGCCGCCTACTGCCCGAGCAGGGCCGCGACGTCGGGATTGCGGATCTGCATCACGTCGAGGATGCCGTGCGCGCGCAACAGTGGTTCTAGCTCGCGGATGCGGTCGCTGTGCCCGGCGTACTCGTCGGGGAAATTATTCTTGTCGAGGTCCTGGATGGCCTTGGCGTAGGTGACGAACGTATGGATCGCGCTCGTCGTCACCGCCTGCTGGCCTGGACCGAAGTGCTGCTGCGACGGGACAGCCAGACGGCTGTCCTGTGCGCCCTGGTGCGAGGGGTACAACCTTGCTCCTCTCGGAAAGGGGATTACCGCATGCGACATGGAACGCGCGCGAGTGTAGTGATGCCGGTCACCGCCTTGTTCGGCGCGGGGTCGGGTCCGCGCGCGTCGTCGGCGGCACGCCTGGGATGATGGGCACATGCAGGGCGCGTCGACACCAACCACCACGACCCGCGAACAGTTCCGGCTGCTCGCCGCCGAGCACCGGGTCGTCCCGGTGACCCGAAAGGTGCTGGCGGACTCCGAAACTCCGCTCTCGGCCTACTCCAAGCTGGCCGGCGACCGGCCGGGCACCTTCCTGTTCGAATCCGCGGAGAACGGGCGCTCGTGGTCGCGCTGGTCGTTCATCGGCGCGGGCAGCCCCTCGGCGCTGACCGTCGTCGACGGTGAGGCCGCCTGGCTCGGCACGGTGCCCGCCGACGCGCCCACCGGCGGTGACCCGCTGCGCGTGCTGCACGAGACCCTCGAACTGCTGCGCACCGAACGGCTGCCCGGTCTGCCCCCGCTGACCGGTGGCATGGTCGGCTTTCTCGGCTACGACGCGGTGCGCCGCATCGAACGGCTGCCCGACATCGCCGCCGACGACCTGCAGCTTCCCGAACTGGTGCTCATGCTGGCCACCGACTTGGCCGCCTTCGACCATCACGAAGGCGCGATCACGCTCATCGCCAACGCGGTGAACTGGGACGGCACCGACTCCCGGGTCGACGACGCCTACGACGACGCCGTCGCCCGGCTCGACCGGATGACCGCCGCGCTGGCCACCCCCGCGCCCTCGACGGTGTCGGTCTTCGACCAGCCCGAACCGCAGTTCCTGCGCAGGCGCACCACCGAGGAATTCGGTGCGGGCGTGCGCCGCCTGATCAAGGAGATCGAGGCGGGGGAGGCGTTCCAGGTAGTGCTCTCGCAACGTTTCGAGATGGACTACACGGGGTCCCCGCTCGCGGTCTACCGGATGCTGCGGGCCTCGAACCCGAGTCCGTACATGTACCTGATGCACATTCCCGACAGTGCCGGTGGCACCGCGTTCTCGATCGTGGGATCGAGTCCTGAATCGCTGGTCACCGTGAAAGACGGTGTCGCGACGACGCATCCGATCGCGGGCACCCGCTGGCGCGGCGCCAGCGCCGAGGACGACATCCTGCTCGAGAAGGACCTGCTCGCCGACGAGAAGGAGAACGCCGAGCACTTGATGCTCGTCGACCTCGGTCGCAACGATCTGGGCCGGGTCTGCCGCCCCGGCACGGTGAAGGTCACCCAGTACCGCCACGTCGAGCGGTACAGCCACGTGATGCACCTGGTCTCGACCGTGTCCGGAATGCTCGCCGAGGGCAAGGTCGCACTCGACGCGGTGCGGGCCTGTTTCCCCGCGGGCACGCTGTCCGGTGCGCCGAAGGTGCGGGCGATGGAACTGATCGAGGAGCTGGAACCGACCCGGCGCGGCGTCTACGGCGGCGTGGTCGGTTACCTCGACTTCGCCGGCGACGCCGACACCGCCATCGCCATTCGCACCGCCCTGCTCAAGGACGGCACCGCCTATGTCCAGGCGGGTGCGGGCGTGGTCGCCGACTCCGACCCGATCGCCGAGGACACCGAAGCCCGCAACAAGGCCATGGCGGTACTCAAGGCGATCGCGGCGGCACAGACCCTGCGCACCTACGGAGGCGGGGACCTGTGACGGCCGCCCCCGGCGAAGATCCCACCCGCAACCCCGATCCGGTCCTCGACCCGACACGCGCCGACGGTTCTGCCGTGGCGGACGACGTCCGCGCCGATGATCCGAAGACCGCCGGCGCGACACAGCCCGCGGGCACCGATCCGGTGGCCGCGTCCACCGGGCGCACCGACGCGAAGCCCGCGGCGGCGAAGCCGATCGTGCCGGTCGTCCTGCTGGCGTCGGCCGCGGCCGGACTGTGGGCGTCCTCGCGGATGACCTGGGTGACGGTGCACTCCGCCGACGGTCTCACCGAACCGCGCACCGATCACCTCAACGGCAGCGTCTGGTTCGGCGCGCTCACCCCGCTGGCCCTGGTGCTGGTCGCCTCGATCGCGGCGGTGTTCGCGGTCAAGGGCGTGCTGCGTCAGCTGCTCGGGGTGGTGATCTCGGTGGTCGCCGCGGCCGCCGCCGTGCCGGGGTTCGCGCTGGCCGTCGGCGCGGGCAGAACCGCTGATCGCGCGGGCACCCTGGCCGAACTGCCGGTGCGCGCGGTCGTCAGCGGTGCCGACACGCATCTGGGCCCCGCGATCCTGTCGATCTTCGCCGCGAGCCTGGCCCTGGCGGCGGGCATCCTGCTCACCCGCCGTGCCGACGAACGCACGGAGCTCTCCGGCAAGTACGACAATCCGGTGTTTCGTCGTGCCGATGCCAGCGCCGCGGTGAGTGAACAGAACGCGGCGAGCGGAACCGCGGCGCCACTGTCGGACCGGGTGCTGTGGGACGCGCTCGACGCGGGCACCGACCCGACCGACACCACCGATACCCCCGGCGCCGGGCGCGGTCCGGCGGAGCGGAACAAGTGACCGGCAGCACCCCCGCCGCAGTGACACAGGTGGCGGGCATTTATTCTTTACCAGCATCGGTGAGACAGCGCCCGAGGGGACTCTCGGGCGAGAAGTGCGTCTCCCCAGAAAGGATTCGAGCCAGATGACGGTACTCGACTCGATTCTCGACGGGGTCCGAGCGGATGTTGCCGCTCGCGAAGCCCTCCTCGATTTTCAAGCGATCAAAGCTGCTGCCGCCGCGGTCAAGGGGCCGCTGGACGCACACGCCGCGCTGCACGAGGACGGAATCGGTGTCATCGCCGAGGTGAAGCGAGCCAGCCCCTCCAAGGGCGCGCTGGCCGACATCCCCGATCCCGCCGTGCTGGCCAAGGCCTACGAAGACGGTGGCGCGCGCATCATCAGCGTGCTCACCGAGGGCCGCCGCTTCGGTGGATCGCTCGACGATCTCGATGCCGTGCGCGCCGCCGTGAACATCCCGGTGCTGCGCAAGGACTTCGTCGTCGGCCCGTACCAGATCCACGAGGCCCGTGCCCACGGCGCCGACGTGATCCTGCTGATCGTGGCCGCGCTCGAGCAGGACGTGCTCGCCTCGCTGATCGACCGCACCGAATCCCTCGGCATGACCGCCCTGGTGGAGGTGCACACCGAGGAAGAGGCCGACCGCGCCCTCGAAGCCGGTGCGACGGTGATCGGCATCAACGCGCGCAATCTCAAGACCCTCGAGGTCGACCGCGATGTGTTCGCGCGGATCGCGCCCGGCCTGCCCTCCGAGGTCATCCGGGTAGCCGAATCCGGCATCCGTGGTACCGCCGATCTGCTGGCCTACGCCGGGGCGGGCGCCGACGCCGTGCTCGTCGGCGAGGGCCTGGTGACCAGCGGAAACCCGCGTTCGGCGGTGTCCGAACTGGTGACCGCGGGCACGCACCCGTCCTGCCCGAAGCCCGCTCGACGGAGCATCCGGTGACGGTGCTTCCCCCGGCGAGCGCCGGCGTCGCCCAGCACTCCGACTACGAACCCGACGCGGGCGGCCACTTCGGCGTCTACGGCGGACGTCACGTCCCCGAGGCGCTGATGGCCGTGATCGAAGAGGTCACCGCCGAATACGACAAGATCCGCACCGACCGGACCTTCCTCGACGAGCTCGACCGGTTGCAGCGCGATTACACCGGCCGCCCCTCGCCGGTCTTCGAGTGCACCCGCCTGGCCGCACACGCCGGTGGCGCGCGGATCTTCCTCAAGCGGGAAGACCTCAACCACACCGGCTCGCACAAGATCAACAATGTGCTCGGCCAAGCCCTGCTCGCCAAGCGGATGGGCAAGACCCGCGTGATCGCCGAGACCGGTGCGGGCCAGCACGGCGTCGCCACCGCCACCGCGTGCGCGCTGCTCGGCCTCGGCTGTGTGATCTACATGGGCGCGGTCGACACCGCCCGCCAGGCACTGAACGTGGCCCGCATGCGGTTGCTCGGCGCCGAGGTGATTCCGGTGACTTCGGGTTCGCAGACGCTCAAGGACGCGATCAACGAGGCACTGCGCGACTGGGTCAGCAACGCCGACGACACGTTCTACTGCTTCGGCACCGCCGCGGGTCCGCACCCGTTCCCGCTGCTGGTGCGTGACTTCCAGCGCGTGATCGGGCTGGAAGCGCGTGAGCAGATCCAGCTCCACGAGCAGGCGGGCAGGTTGCCCGACGCCGTGGTGGCCTGCGTCGGCGGCGGATCCAACGCGATCGGCATCTTCCATGCCTTCATTCCCGACACCGGCGTGCGCCTGGTCGGTTTCGAGGCGGCCGGTGACGGCGTCGAAACCGGACGCCACGCCGCCACCTTCACCGGTGGCACGCCCGGCGCGTTCCAAGGCGCCTACTCGTATCTGCTGCAGGACGAGGACGGCCAGACGATCGAATCGCATTCGATCTCGGCCGGTCTGGACTACCCGGGTGTCGGACCCGAGCACGCCCACCTCAAGGACATCGGCCGCGCCGAATACCGGCCGATCACCGACACCGAGGCGATGGACGCGCTGCTGCTGCTCTCGCGCACCGAGGGCATCATCCCCGCGATCGAGTCCGCGCACGCGGTCGCGGGCGCGCTGAAGCTGGGTGTCGAACTCGGCGAGGGCGCGGTCATCCTGGTCAACCTGTCCGGGCGCGGTGACAAGGATATGGACACCGCCGGGCGCTGGTTCGGTCTGTTCGATGACGATGCCGAGGAGCACAAGCAGTGAGTCAGCAGTCGCGTCTTGCGAACACCTTCGCCGCCGCGCGTAGCGAAGGTCGGGCCGCCCTGATCGGCTACCTGCCCGCGGGCTTCCCCGATCTGGCCGGGTCCATCGCCGCGTGCCGCGCCCTCGTCGAAGCCGGGTGCGACATCGTCGAAGTGGGCGTGGCCTACTCCGATCCCGTGATGGACGGCCCGGTCATCCAAGCCGCCGCCGAGCAGGCCCTGCGCAGCGGGGTGCGCGTGCGCGACGTGTTCTCCGTCGTGGAGGCGATCGCCGACGCAGGCGGTCAGGCCGTGGTGATGAGCTACTGGAACCCGGTGCTCCGCTACGGCGTCGACACCTTCGCCCGCGACCTGGCCGCGGCCGGTGGCGCCGGGATGATCACCCCGAACCTGATCCCCGACGAGGCCGACGACTGGTTCGTCGCCTCGTCCACCCACAACCTCGATCGCATCTTCCTGGTCGCGCCGTCCTCGACCGAAGAGCGTCTGGTCAAGACGCTCGAAGCCTCGCGAGGCTTCATCTACGCGGCCTCGACCATGGGCGTGACCGGTGCTCGCGACGCGGTCTCCTCGGCCGCGCCCGCGCTGTGTTCGCGAATCCGCACGCACTCCGACATCCCGATCGGTGTCGGCCTCGGCGTGCGCTCGGGAGCTCAGGCCGCCGAGATCGCCGCCTACGCCGACGGGGTGATCGTCGGATCGGCGCTGGTCTCGGCCGTGTCGGAAGGTCTCGACGCAGTCCGCGCGCTGACCGCGGAATTGGCCGAAGGTGTGCGTTCGGCCCACGCCGTTTCGTGAGGACACGTCGACTTCCGACCTGCCCGCCTGCCGCCTGAGCTGGAAATCACGCGCCTGGACCCGGCCGGAATTCACGGACGTGCGGTCGGGTGGCCGCCCGCCGTCCGGGTCGCGGCAACGCACTCGTAAGCCATTCCACTAACGTGGGCCGCGTGAACTCAGTCCTGGCTTATATTCCGAGTCCGCCCCAGGGGGTCTGGCATCTCGGGCCCTTCCCGCTGCGGGCGTACGCACTGTTCATCATTCTCGGCATCGTCGTCGCCATCTGGTGGGGTGAACGCCGGTGGCGCGAGCGCGGTGGTCAGCCGGGCGCCATCCTCGACGTGGCGATGTTCGCGGTGCCGTTCGGCCTGATCGGCGGCCGGATCTATCACGTGGCGACCGACTGGCAGAAGTACTTCGGCGAGGGCAAGAATCCCGTCGAGGCGCTCTATATCTGGCAGGGTGGCCTCGGCATCTGGGGTGCGGTGTTCTTCGGTGCCATCGGCGCCTGGATCGGCTGCCGGATGTACAAGATCCCGCTGCCCGCGCTCGGCGACGCGGTCGCCCCCGCGGTGCTGCTCGCCCAGGCCATCGGCCGCCTCGGCAACTACTTCAACCAGGAGCTGTACGGACGCCCCACCGACGCTCCGTGGGGCCTGGAGATCTATGAGCGGTTCGACCCGGAGACGGGCGCGCGCGACATGATGAACGGGGTGTCGACCGGACGGGTGCTCGAGATCGTGCAGCCGACGTTCCTGTTCGAGCTCGTCTGGAACGTGCTGGTCGTCATCGCGCTGGTGCTCGTGGACAAGCGCTTCAAGATCGGGCACGGGCGGCTGTTCGCGCTCTACGTCGCCGGCTACAGCTTCGGCCGGTTCTTCGTCGAACTGTTGCGCAGCGATGAAGCCACCCACATTCTCGGCATCAGGATCAACTCGTTCACCTCCGCGCTGGTCTTCCTCGGTGCCATGGCCTACTTCGCGTTGGCGACCAAGGGACGCGAGACGCCGGCGCAGTTGCAGCCGGACTGGCAGCCGCGCCCGTGGCCGTGGCAGTTCGCCGCGCTGCGGGCTGCCGGTGCGGTCGACACTGCCGCCGCGGCGGACTCCGGTTCCGCGGCCGTCGACGTGACGAAGAAGGCGGATTCCGCTGCGCGGAAGCCCGCTTCGACAGATGCGGACAGTGTGACCGCTCCCGCCGATGCGAAAAGCACTCCCGCCGCGGGCGACGCGACCGACACCGCGGGCGTGACCGGCGCGGGCGCCGAGTCCGCGACCGACGCCGCCCCGGAGTCGACGAAATCGGGTACGAACAAGCCCTGATCCATGGCAATTTTCGGGGAATCGGCGGGCGTCCGGCAACATTGCGGGCGCCCGTCGCGATATGTGAACGGGTGGCGTGAGCCGATCGGGTGGCACCCGACAAGACAACGATGGACTGTACCGGCGACAATGACCCGTGATCGTCGCGGGCGCACCGCCGTTCGGCCGATCGCCACTGGCCGGGGGCCACGACGGGTACCCGCACGAATGATGGAGGACATGAGTGACCGACCCCTACAACCCCAATCCCCAGTACGGCCCTGACCTGAGCAAGCCCCAGGACGGTGGCTCGCAGCCGCAGTACGGTCAGCCTGCCTACGGTCAGCCCTCCGATCCGTACGCTCAGCAGCCGCAGCCGGGTTACGGCCAGCCGCAGTACGGTGCGCCGCAGCCGCAGTACGGTCAGCCCGCCGACCCGTACGCTCAGCAGCCGCAGCCGGGTTACGGCGCCGCTCCGTACGGGGTCATGCCGCAGGGCTACAACCCCAACGATCCGGAAGCGCCCTACGGCCGGGACATGTACGGCGTGCCCTTCTCGGACAAGCAGAAGCTGATGGCCGGTCTGCTGCAGATCTTCCTCGGCAGCTTCGGTATCGGCCGCTTCTACCTCGGCTACACCGGTCTCGGCATCGCCCAGATCGCGGTCACCTGGCTGACCTGTGGTATCGGCGCCATCTGGCCGCTGATCGACGGCATCATGATGCTCACCGGCAAGGTGCCCGACACGCAGGGTCGCCCGCTGCGCGACTGATTCCGCGTCGACACCGGGATCCGGACGGGTGCTCTGCTCACGCGGAGCGCCCGTTTTCGCGTTTCCCCACCGGCATTGCGATCACGGTGAGCGATACTCTGTGTCGGTCTGTGGCGGCGCCGTAGCGTCGCTGGGCCTGCGCGTGCCCTCTACGCGCAGCGAAGAAAGGGATGTCCGTGCGCAAATTCATCGCCGCCGCCGTACTCGCTGTCGTCGCCGCGACGGGCCTGTCGGCCTGCTCGTCCGCGTCCGACCCGAATGTGCTCAAAGTCGGCACCGAGGGCACCTACGCGCCGTTCAGCTACCAGGAGGGTGGCACGCTCACCGGCTACGACGTCGAGGTCGCCCGCGCGGTCGGTGAGAAGCTCGGCAAGCGGGTGGAATTCGTGCAGACCCCGTGGGATTCGATCTTCGCCGGGCTCGAGTCCGAGCGCTTCGACCTGGTCGCCAACCAGGTCACCGTGAACCCGGAGCGGACGGCGAAATACGCGCTGTCGCAGCCGTACACGACCTCCGAAGGTGTGATCGTCACCAAGGCCGACAACGCGACCATCACCTCGTTGGCGAGTCTGGCGGGCAAGACGACCGCGCAGTCGGCCACCAGCAACTGGAGCAAGGTCGCCGCCGACGCGGGCGCGAAAGTCGAAGCGGTGGAAGGGTTCGTCCAGGCCGTGCAGCTGCTGAAAGCCGGTCGGGTCGACGCCACGGTCAACGACACCCTCGCCGTCGGCGAGTACACCAAGAAGACCGGTGACACCGGCATCAAGATCGCGGCCCGGACCGGCGAGACCAGCGAGCAGGCCTTCGCCGCCCGCAAGGACGACACCGCGTTGATCACCGACGTCGACAAGGCACTCGCGGAGCTGCGCGCCGACGGCACCCTGGCCCGGCTGTCGGAGAAGTACTTCGGCATCGACGTCAGCAAATAGCGGATGGATCCGGCTACCTGGGAGCTGATCCGGCACAACCTGGTGCCGATGCTGAAGGCCACGGTGACGATGACGTTGCCGCTGACCGCGATCAGCTTCGTCATCGGTCTCGCCATCGCGGTGGGTGTCGCGCTGGCCAGGATGTCGTCGCGGCGGGTGCTGTCGGTGCCCGCCCGCTTCTACATCTCGATCATCCGCGGCACCCCACTGCTGGTGCAGTTGTTCATCGTGTTCTACGCGCTGCCGCAATTCGGGATCGTCATCGATCCCTTCCCGGCGGCGGTGATCGCGTTCAGCCTCAATGTCGGCGGGTACGCCGCGGAGGTGGTGCGCTCGTCGATCCTGAGCGTGGCGCACGGGCAGTGGGAGGCCGCGCAATCGCTCGGCATGACCTACGTGCAGACGCTCGGGTACATCGTCTTCCCGCAGGCCGCCCGGATCGCGGTGCCGCCGTTGTCGAACACGCTGATCTCTCTGGTCAAGGACACCTCCCTGGCCTCGACCATTCTGGTCACCGAGCTGCTGCGCACCGCCCAGTTGGCCGCCGCCCCCACCTTCGACTTCTTCGCCCTCTACGGCGTCGCGGCGCTCTACTACTGGGTGATCTGCCTGATCCTCGGATTCGGCCAAACTCGTTTGGAAACAAGACTTTCCAGACATGTCGCCGTGCGGTGACCGTCCGCCTCCCCGCGCCTTTGCCGGCCGGGTGGTGATCGTCGTCCGGCGACCGGACCGGCGGTTTTCGGCGGGTCAGGGCCGGGCGTACCCGTGCGTTACCCATGTGTTCACGAAATCAGTTGTCACCGCCGTCGTAGGCATGTGGCGACGAGTATTAGGGTAGGGGCGTGATGCGACGGACGAAGATTGTGTGCACCTTGGGGCCGGCCACTGCCACCCAGGATCGTATTCGTGAGCTCGTCGAAAGTGGCATGGACGTGGCCCGGCTGAACTTCAGCCACGGCGACCACGCCGACCACGCCGACAACTACAAGATGGTCCGCGCGGCGTCGGACGAGACCGGCCGCGCGGTCGGCATCCTCGCCGACCTGCAGGGCCCCAAGATCCGCCTCGGCCGTTTCACCGACGGCAAGACCGTGTGGGCCAACGGCGAGCAGGTGCGGATCACCGTCGACGAGGTCGACGGCACCCACGACCGCGTCTCCACCACCTACAAAGAGCTCGCCCAGGACGCCAAGGCGGGCGACCGACTGCTCGTCGACGACGGCAAGGTCGGCCTCACGGTGGAATCCGTCGACGGCAACGACGTGGTCTGCCGGGTCACCGAGGGCGGCCCGGTGAGCAACAACAAGGGCCTGTCGCTGCCCGGCATGAACGTGTCGGTGCCCGCCTTGTCCGAAAAGGACATCGCCGATCTCGAATTCGCCCTCGAGTTGGGTGTCGACTTCATCGCGCTGTCGTTCGTGCGCTCGCCGTCCGACATCGAACTCGTGCACGACATCATGGACCGCGTCGGACGCCGGGTGCCGGTGATCGCCAAGCTGGAGAAGCCCGAGGCGATCGACAACCTCGAGGCGATCGTGCTGGCCTTCGACGCGGTGATGGTCGCGCGCGGTGACCTGGGCGTGGAGTTGCCGCTGGAGCAGGTGCCGCTGGTGCAGAAGCGCGCGATCCAGATGGCGCGCGAGAACGCCAAGCCGGTCATCGTCGCCACGCAGATGCTCGAGTCGATGATCGAGAACTCCCGGCCGACCCGCGCGGAAGCCTCTGATGTCGCCAACGCGGTGCTCGACGGCGCCGACGCGGTGATGCTGTCGGGCGAGACCTCGGTCGGCGCGTGGCCGATCGACGCGGTGCGGACCATGGCCCGCATCGTGACCGCGGTCGAGTCCGAGACGTCACGGGTGCCACCCCTGACCCACGTGCCGCGCACCAAGCGTGGGGTGATCTCCTACGCCGCCCGCGATATCGGCGAGCGGCTCAACGCCAAGGCACTGGTGGCGTTCACCCAGTCCGGCGACACCGTGCGCCGCCTGGCCCGCCTGCACACCCCGCTGCCGCTGCTGGCGTTCACGCCGCTGCCGGAGGTGCGCAGCCAGCTCACGCTGACCTGGGGCACCGAGACGTTCATCGTGCCCATGGTGGACACCACCGACGCGATGATCCACCAGGTGGATCAGGCGCTGTTGTCGCTGGACCGTTATCGCAAGGGTGACCTGGTGGTCATCGTCGCCGGTTCCCCTCCGGGTACCGTCGGTTCCACCAACCTGATCCACGTGCACCGCATCGGCGAAGAGGACCACTAGTAGTGAGCAGTTCGATCGAGATCGAGACCACCAAGGGCGAGCCGACACCCGATCTGCGGGTGTTGCTCGACCTACTCGACCTCGAGTCGATCGGCGAGGACACCTTCCTGGGTAAACACCCCGAGAAGGTGTGGAGCCGCACCTTCGGCGGCCAGTTGGTGTCGCAGGCGATCGTCGCCGCCGGCCGCACGGCGGGCGAGCGACCGCTGCACGCGATCAACGCGCATTTCGTGCGCGGGGGCGATGTGAAGAAGCCGATCGAGTACCACGTGCAGCGCCATCGCGACGGTCGCGCGCTGGCCAACCGGACGGTGACCGCCAGCCAGGACGGGCAGGAACTGTTCGTCATGCTGGCCGCGTTCCAGGACTGGGGCAAGGGTCTCGAGCACTCGCACGAGGGCCCGGACGTGCCCGATCCCGAAACCCTGCCCCGGGTGGAGGAGAGCTTCGCCGGCTTCGAGGACAAGCTGGAGATGTTCATCAAGGCACCGCACCCGATCGACATGCGCTACACCAACGATCCGGCGTGGATTCTCAAGGGCACCGGCGAGAAGCTCAATCACAACCGGGTTTGGATGCGCACCGACGGCGCGCTGTCCGACGATCCGCTGCTGCACGTGGCCGCGCTGGGCTACTCCTCCGACACCACCGTGCTGGATTCGATCATCACCACGCACGGTTTGTCATGGGGGCTCGACCGGATTCTCGCGGCGACGGTGAACCATTCGATCTGGTTCCATCGCCCGTTCCGGTTCGACGAGTGGGTCCTCTACGCCACCGAGTCGCCGGTCGCGGCGGGTTCGCGTGGGCTGGCGACGGGCCGGTTCTATTCGCGCACAGGGGAATTGATCGCCACTACCGTGCAGGAAGGCGTCATCCGGCACTTCCCGGCTCGCTGAGAGGGCAGCCCGAGGGCGCGGCGGAGTCCTCAGGGCGCAGCGTAGTTCAGGGCGCAGCGCAGTCCGTGTCAGCGCAGTTCGTAGTCGAGTTCGGGTGCGGCGACATCGGTGCGCTGATGGGCGCGCAGCGTGAAGGGCACCCCGCAGGCGGGTCGGGATGGTGCCGCGCCGTGGACGGCCAGCGCCAGACCGCGTTCGAGATCGGCGATGTCGGCGTCGGTGAGATCGATGGGGTCCCCGACGAGGCTCAGCGCGATCTCATAGGTACGCTCCGCGCTCGGATCGACACCGGGACAGCTCCCGCGCCACTGTGATTCGAGGTCGCGGTGGACCGGGTCGGTCGCGTCGACGGGCAGCGTGAACCGCCAGGCATAGACATCGCGGTCGTGCACGTGGTCGTCGAGGACCGTCCGGACACTGGCCACGATGCGGTCGAGGATCTCCGGTGTCACATACACATGGAGCGAAACATCCGAAATGCGTTTCGGCAAGTCTGTAGTCCCGTCGTGTGTCGATCCTGCAAGGGGTAACACCCACGTCCGCGCCGAAGTGTAATCCCTGCGCGCCGTGGCGAACAGTCCCGCGCGGTGTTCAGCGCAGAAGGTGGACTTCGGGCCTCAGCGCCTACGCTGCGCGGCCAGGAACGCCGAGAGCGGGCCTGGCCCGCCCGGTGCTATCACCAGCCCCGGCCGATCGCTGTCGCCGCAGAATTTCGTCTGCTCGTACGGTGCCAGCGCCCCCAGCACGGGGAACAACAATTCGGCGATCCGGTCGCCGACTTCGAGGAACGCCTCCGGCGAAAGTCCGATCGGGTCGGCGATGTTCTCCCGCCCGACATAGGCCAGGTTGTTGCGCGCGTGGTGCAGTGCGGCAATGGATTTCGCGCCGGTGACCTTGGCGATGCGATATGCCTCGGCGAGGGTGAAGGTACGCGGGGCGATACCGAAGGCCAGCTCGCCCACCTGCTCGCGGAGAGAGTCGGTCATCGTCAGCACCAGGTCGGCGCGATCGACCATCTCGGGCTTGAGTTTTCGGGCCTTGAATCCGGTGGTGTCGCCGCCGAGGCTCGCGATGGTCTCCGCGGCCAGCGGTTCGGGCGGAAAGCCGACCAGCGCCCGGGTACCGGCGCTTTCCGCGGTGAGGCCGGGTAGACCGTGCTCCGCCGCGAACGCCCGAGTGAGCCGTTCGGCGATCACCGAACGGCAGACATTGGAGTTGCAGACGAAGAGCACGTGCATACCGATACCGTAATCGGGTCGATTGTCACGGAGTAGGGAGGAATTGTAACCATCACAAGCGCGGTACTACTTATTCACCTTTCGGTTGAACGCCGTACATCATTCGTGATGCGCAAATCTGTTGTGTGTGACCGTGATACCCGCGAGATATGAAATGGAAACCTCGTGATGGTATGTGTCGGTCGTCACTGTTCCCGATCATAATAATTCGATTCGGTAATAACCGGTGGCACGATCGGCGGGGCGCCGTGCACTCGGCCCCGGGTGGAGAACATCGGCCCGCGCGCGGGCACGACCGGCGCGAACGCGGCCAGCCCCGTCGGTGCCGACATGTCGTCGTAGACCGCGTCGATGCCGCCACGGCGGAAGTAGGCCTCGTGCCAGAAACCGGTGCCGCCGGAATCACGCAGGAATTCGCGCCACCACTGCCGGTGCGGTTCCGATCGCGTCCAGCGCTCCAGCGAATCCAGATCGCGCCAGTACTGCCGCGCGCCCCAGTGTGGTGGGAACATCGACCAGACGATGTCCTCGTGTAGCAGTAGTCCGTCGGGTCGGTCGGCGTGTGAGCGATAC
The DNA here is from genome assembly GCF_042717045.1 of Nocardia sp. NPDC058633. Classification (NCBI taxonomy): domain Bacteria; kingdom Bacillati; phylum Actinomycetota; class Actinomycetes; order Mycobacteriales; family Nocardiaceae; genus Nocardia; species Nocardia sp. NPDC058633. Next base: position 124,931 of record NZ_JBHXRA010000015.1, on the reverse strand, counting down.
AACTTCGGGCCGACGCCGAGCAGTCGCAGCATGCCGCGCGGGGTGCGTACGCGCATGCCGAGCAGGATCATCACCAGGTCGGGGTAGGCATCCAAGTCGACCGTAGTTCTGTGCACGCGCATGATCGCAGCCCCTTCCGTGGTGCCCTTTCGAGGTACTACGGGGCGGGTGGGCCTTCGGTTCGACCGGCGGTTCGCTTCCCGGCGCGCCGAGGGGCTATAGTGACCGCGGTGCGCCGGGTTGGCGGAACTGGCAGACGCGACGGTCTCAAAAACCGTTGTCCGGAAGGACGTGTGGGTTCGAGTCCCACACTCGGCACCACGGCGGAAGCGCGGCGCAGGCGGCCGCGCTCCGCGGGGGAGTATCCGGCGCAGGGTGTGCGCGATCTCATCGCAGGCGCATTCTCCGCGCTGAAGCGAAAGGTACTCTTTACAACGCCAGTCGTGGTGTGATCGACAGGCATCGGAATCCAGAGGGGTCGAACCTATGAGCACGAATGCAGCCGGCGCCACGCGTGAGGCCGCGGCCAAGCGGGTCGTCGTCGCCGAGGATGAGGCCTTGATCCGGATGGACCTCGTCGAGATGCTCAGGGAAGAGGGCTACGACGTCGTCGGTGAAGCGGGCGACGGTCAGCAGGCTGTCGAGCTCGCCGAGGAGCTGCGCCCCGATCTGGTGATCATGGACGTGAAGATGCCGCGCCGTGACGGCATCGATGCCGCGGCCGAGATCGCCACGAAACGTGTTGCGCCCGTGGTGATTCTGACCGCGTTCAGTCAGCGTGATCTGGTCGAGCGCGCTCGCGATGCCGGTGCGATGGCCTACCTGGTCAAGCCGTTCACCAAATCCGATCTGGTGCCCGCGATCGAACTCGCGGCGAGTCGTTTTCACGAAATCACCGCGCTGGAAACAGAAGTCGCGAATCTGTCGGACCGTTTGGAGACGCGCAAACTGGTCGAGCGCGCCAAGGGTGTGCTCATGCAGACCCAGGGTTTGTCGGAACCGCAGGCGTTCAAATGGATTCAGCGCACCGCGATGGATCGCCGCACGACGATGAAGGCGGTCGCCGAAGTCGTGCTGGAGAATCTCACTCCGCAGTGACTCGGTTCCGCTCTTACTGTCTCGTGGGCCGAAAACGGTAAATGTTTACGTAAGCGAAACAATATTGTGAACTATTGCTGGACAGCTGACTTCCAACATGATGCGAATGTGATGCAGATCTAACACAGCGGCGATATGTTCTCTGCGGGCTGAACGTGGTCGGCCCCCTCGGTGAACCCGGGGAGCACAGAACATAGAGGTGAGACGTGCTCAGTTCGACATGGCGCAGTCGGTCGACGCGAGGAGTTCTGGTTATCGGAGCTGCTGCGTCGTTGGTGTTGTCGGGATGCAGTGACAAGTCGTCGGATGGCGGCGGGGGCGGCGAGACCGACCTGTCCATCCAGTCGGTCGTTCAGGTCGACACCGCGGGCAAAGCGGTCGCGACGACCGACTCCGGGTCGGCCGCGGACCCCGCAGGCGACGGCAAGGCCAAGTGCGCGCCGGTCACCCTGAGCATGGCGGGCCCGCTGACCGGCGCCAACTCCGCGCTCGGCATCAACATCATCATGGGCGTGAAGCTCGCGCTCGACAAGCACAACAAGGCCAACCCCGACTGCCAGGTCTCGGTGAAGGAATTCGACACCGAGGGCAAGCCGCAGATCGCCACCAATGTGATCCCGGCGATCGTGGCCGATCCGAGCATCGTCGCGCTGATCGGGCCTACCTTCTCGGGCGAGACCAAGGCGACCGGCCAGATCCTCAGCGAGGCGGGCATGCCCACGCTGACCGCGTCCGCCACCAACCCCGCGCTGACCGGCAACGGTTGGAAGAGCTTCTTCCGCGGACTTGGCAACGACGACTCGCAGGGTCCTGCCGTGGCCAACTACCTGACCGGGGACAAGGGCTTCAAGAAGATCTGTGTCGTGCAGGACAACACCGACTACGGTGTCGGTCTGGCGAAGGCGTTCATCACCGCCGCGGGTCCCGCGGCCGACGCCTCCTGCGGCACCAGTGTCAAGGAAGGTGACAAGGATTTCTCGGCAGCAGTGTCGAAGCTGTCGGCGGCCGAGCCCGACGCCATCTTCTACGCCGGTTACTACGCGGAGGCGGCACCGTTCGTGCAGCAGCTGCGTTCCGGTGGCGTGACCGCGGCCTTCGTTTCCGCCGACGGCAGCAACGATCCCGAGTTCGTCCGTCAGGCCGGTTCCTCGTCGAAGGACGCGCTGCTGTCGTGCCCGTGCAGCCCGGCGCCCGAGAAGTTCGCCGCCGACTACAAGGCGCTCAACGGTCAGGCGCCCGGCGTCTACTCCGTCGAGGGCTATGACCTGACCACGATCCTGCTCAAGGGCATCGACTCCGGCAAGGTCACTCGCGCCGACCTCGTCGAGTTCGTCCGCAACTACAGCGGCACCGGCCTCGCCCGCAATTACAAGTGGAGCGAGACCGGCGAACTGGACAACATCCAGATCTGGATGTACCAGGTCAAGTAGTTCCTACGAACTGTGCGGCGGTGGGGGGGGGGGGCCAGCCACCCCCCCCCCCCGCCCGGGCGGGGGGGGGAAAAAGAAAAAAGAGGCGTGGGGGGGGGGGGGAGGGTTTTGGGGGGGGGGGCGGGGATTGAAAAACAGCGGGGGGGTGGTCAACGGA
>NZ_JBHXRA010000015.1:0-122236 GCF_042717045.1 Nocardia sp. NPDC058633 | reverse complement strand
TGACAAACGCCATTACCTATTCTGTTTTTGTCCCACGAATTTGGTTCACTACCCAGCGGGGGGGGGGGCCGCGGCCCCCCCCCCCCCCCCCCACCGCTCGCCTGAGCGCGAGAGTAACCATGACATCAGCGGCTTCGCTCGGTGTGATCCTGTTGGCCGAGGGGTCCATCGATTTCAACGTCTCCGGGGTGATCGACCAGTTCTGGCGATTGACCGTGGACGGTCTCACCTACGGCTCGATCTACGCCCTGGTGGCGGTCGGCTACACGCTCGTCTACGGCGTACTGCGACTGATCAACTTCGCCCACTCCGAGATCTTCATGCTCGGCATGTTCGGCACCTATGTGGGTCTGGAACTGCTCGGCTTCGCGCCGAGCGGCAACGTGTATTCCCAGGGTGTGCTGCTCACGGTGCTCTATCTGGGCGTGGCGATGCTGTTCGGCATGCTCGTCTCGGGTATCGCCGCGGTGGGGCTCGAGCGGGTCGCCTACCGACCGCTGCGCAGGCGTGGTGCGAAGCCGCTGGCCTTCCTGATCACCGCGATCGGCATGTCGTTCGTGATCCAGGAGTTCGTCCACTACATCCTGCCCAAGATCAAGCCGGGGCTGGGCGGCTCCAACGCGCAGACCGGAATCCGGCTCGTGGAGCCGAAGGTGCAGTTCACTTTCCTCGGTGCGCAGGTCACCAACGTCGCGCTGGTGATCTTCGCCGCGGCCATCGTGCTCGCGGTCACCACCGAGATCGTCATCAACAGAACGAAATTCGGCCGTGCCATCCGCGCGGTGGCCCAGGATCCCGACACCGCCACCCTGATGGGTGTCTCGCGCGAGCGGGTCATCGTGCTGACCTTCCTCATCGGTGGTCTGCTGGCAGGTGCGGCCGCGATGTTGTACACGCTCTACATCCCCACCGGAATCATCTTCTCCGGCGGTTTCATCCTCGGCATCAAGGCGTTCAGCGCCGCGGTGCTCGGTGGCATCGGCAACCTGCGCGGCGCGCTGCTCGGCGGGCTGCTGCTCGGCATCGCCGAGCAGTACGGGCAGATCCTGTTCGGCACCGAATGGCGCGACGTGGTCGCCTTCGTGCTGCTGGTGACCGTGCTGATGTTCCGGCCCACCGGCATCCTCGGCGAGAGCCTGGGGAGGGCACGCGCATGACAGACCTGACGAAAACCCCGAAAGCTCCTGTCGCACACAAGGATCGACGAGGCGTCGGCGACGCGATCCGAGCCTGGTGGGACGGGCTCTCGCGTCCGGCCCAGTGGGCCGTCGGTGTGCCGATCATCGCCCTGCTGGCGCTGATGCCGCTGTTCCCGCCCCCGCTGCTCGACACCCCGGGTGTGAGCTTCGGTGGTGTGATGGCGCAATTCGCCATGTACGCGCTGATCGCCATCGGTCTGAACGTGGTGGTCGGCCAGGCAGGTCTGCTCGACCTCGGATATGTCGGCTTCTATGCGGTCGGCGCCTATACCGTCGGCCTGCTGACCAGCCCGAACAGCCCGTGGAATCAAACCGACGGCGGTTGGCTCAGCTCGGGCTGGGCGTGGCTGGCCTGCCTGCCGATCGCGGTGGCGTTGACCGCGCTGGCCGGTCTGATCCTCGGCTCGCCGACGCTGCGGCTGCGCGGCGACTACCTGGCGATCGTGACGCTCGGCTTCGGTGAGATCGTGCGCCTGATGGCCGACAACCTGGGCGATGTGACCAACGGCAGCCTCGGCCTGTCCAAGATCGCGTACCCCGAATTCGGCGAATCCGAGGCGCATCCCGGTGGTTACTTCTCCCCGGGCAATCTGGGTGACACCAGCAGCTGGAATCCGTTCGATCGGGCGAGCAGCGGCACCTGGTGGTTCTGGCTCGGCATGATCCTGGTGATCGTGGTGCTGCTGATCATCGGCAATCTCGAGCGCAGCCGGGTCGGCCGCTCCTGGGTCGCCATCCGTGAGGACGAGGACGCCGCCGAGATCATGGGCGTGCCGACCTTCAAGTTCAAGCTGTGGGCGTTCGTGATCGGCGCCTCGGTCGGTGGTCTGTCCGGCGCGATGTACGCGGGTCAGGTCACCTACGTGAACCCCAAGCAGTTCGACATCATCTTGTCGATGCTGTTCCTGTGCGCGGTGGTGCTCGGCGGTTCGGGCAACAAGCTCGGCGTGATCGTGGGCGCGTTCCTCATCGCGTATCTGCCGATGCGGTTGCAGTCGGTGCAGTTGGTGTCGAACGAGTCGACCGGCTACCTGCTGCTCGGCCTCGATATCGCGCTGCTCATCGGCCTGTGGCTGCTGTGGCGACGGCGCGGTGACCAGCTCGGTTTCTGGGTGCGGCGCGCGGTGGTCGCGCTCGCGATCTTCGCGGTGATCGCCGGTTTGCTGTTGTTCGGCAGTGTGCTGCTGTTCCGCTCCGGCGGCGCGCAGAACCTCGGTGACCTGAAGTACCTCTACTTCGGCATCGCGCTCGTGGTGATGATGATTCTGCGGCCACAGGGTCTGTTCCCCGTGCGGCAGAAGCTGCTCGCCTACGGCAGACAGGTGTACCAGGCGGTCGTGCGCAAGCCGGCGGCCGAATCGATCGGAGCAGGGCGATGACGGGGCCGGGCGCGGGAGACGCGCTGTACGACAACGAAGACATGAAAGCGGGCTACCAGCCGCCGCCCGAGGTCGAGCCGACGGGCGAGGTCGATGTCACCGCGGTGATTCCCGAACTCGCCGATGCGGAAACGGTCGCCGAGGTGGTCGCGCCGCATCGCGCGATCGAGACCGCCGTCGGCGAGCCCTTGCTGCGCACCGACGGTCTGACCGTCAAATTCGGCGGTCTGACCGCACTGGACGGGGTCAGCTTCGAGATCCGCCGTGGCGAGATCCTCGGCTTGATCGGCCCCAACGGTGCGGGCAAGACCACCTGCTTCAACGCGATCACCGGCGTGTACAAGCCGGCGTCGGGCAGCGTGCACTTCGACGGTCGGCCGCTGGCGAAGACCAAGCGCAACGAGATCACCCGCCTCGGTATCGCGCGCACGTTCCAGAACGTGCGGTTGTTCGGCGAGATGACGGCGCTGGAGAACGTGGTCGTCGGTACCGATGCCCGCCACACCACCTCGGTCCCCGGCGCGGTTTTCCGCACGCCGAAGTTCAAGCGCGAGGAACGTGACGCCATCGAGCGTGGCATGGCCCTGCTCGAGTTCGTCGGCATCGCACCGCGTGCGGTGGAGAAGGCGCGCAACCTGTCCTACGGCGATCAGCGCAGGCTCGAGATCGCGCGCGCGCTGGCCACCGAGCCCAAGCTGCTGTGCCTGGACGAGCCGGCCGCCGGGTTCAACCCCAGCGAGAAGTCGGCGCTGATGGATCTGATCCGCAAGATCCGCGACGACGGTTACACCGTGCTGCTCATCGAGCACGACATGCGTTTGGTGATGGGCGTGACCGACCGGATCGTCGTGCTCGAGTTCGGGCGCAAGATCGCCGACGGCCTGCCCACGGCGGTGCGCGAGGACCCGGCGGTGATCGCGGCCTACCTGGGTGTGCCCGATGCGGACACGATCGAGGAGGTGCGCGAGGAATCGGTGGCCGCCGCGGCGCAGGGGGCGACCCCGACGCCGGCAGCCGACGCTGTGGTGGTGCAGTCGCGCGCGGACGAGCCGCGAGCCGTCGTCGAGACGGCGACCCCGCTGCTCGAGGTGCGGGACATGGTCGTGAACTACGGCCGGATCGAAGCGCTGCACGGCATTTCGCTCTCGGTCGCCGAGGGGGAACTGGTGACCCTGCTCGGTGCCAACGGTGCGGGCAAGACCACCACCATGCGGGCGATGTCGGGTCTGCTGCCGCTCACCTCGGGACAAATCTTGTTCCAGGGCAAGGACATCACCACGATGAAGGCGCACGACCGGGTGGTCGAGGGGCTCATCCAGGCGCCCGAGGGGCGCGGTGTGTTTCCCGGCATGACGGTCGCGGAGAATCTCGACATGGGTTGCTACGGCAGGCCTTTCGAGAAGAAGACCGAATATCAGCAGACCTTGGATTGGGTCTTCGAACTGTTCCCACGCCTGGCCGAACGCCGCAAGCAGGTCGGCGGCACGATGTCGGGCGGCGAACAGCAGATGCTCGCCATCGGCCGCGCCCTCATGGCCCGGCCCAAGCTGCTGCTGCTCGACGAACCGTCGATGGGTCTGGCGCCCATGGTGATCCAGCAGATCTTCCGGATCATCAGCGAGATCAACCGCCAGGGCACCACCGTATTGCTCGTGGAACAGAACGCCCAACAGGCCCTGACCCGCAGCGATCGCGCCTACATCCTGGAGACCGGCGAGGTCACCAAGTCCGGCCCTGGTTCGGCGTTGCTGACCGACCCGGCGGTCGAGTCGGCCTACCTCGGCGTCGACTGACCCGGGATTCGTCCTCGGTCCGGCCCCGCATCGCTCTCGGGCGATGCGGGGCCGGTTCTGTCGGTGGGGGTGCCTAGACTCATGCGCGTGAGTTCACCGACGACTGCGCAGGCATCGACAACGACCACTGCCCCCGAGGGTGAGCGGCCCACGCTGCTGCTCCTGGACGGGCATTCGATCGCCTATCGCGCCTTCTTCGCGCTACCGGCGGAGAACTTCAAGACCGTCACGGGTCAGACCACCAACGCGGTGTACGGATTCACCTCGATGCTGATCAATCTGCTGCGCGACGAGAAGCCGAGCCATGTGGCCGCGGCGTTCGACGTGTCGCGCAAGACTTTCCGCACCGAGGCGTACCCGGAGTACAAGGCCAACCGCAGCGCCACCCCCGACGAATTCCGTGGGCAGGTCGAACTCACCAAGGACGTGCTCGGCGCGATGGGCATCCCGGTGATGGCCATCGACGGCTACGAGGCCGACGACGTGATCGCCACCCTCACCACCCAGGCCGTCGCCCAGGGCTACCGGGTCTTCATCGTCACCGGCGACCGCGACGCGATCCAGCTGGTCAACGACGACGTCACCGTGCTCTACCCGAAGAAGGGCGTCTCGGATCTGACCCGCTTCACCCCGGCCGAGGTGGAGACCAAATACGGCCTCACCCCCGCGCAGTACCCCGACTACGCGGCGCTGCGCGGCGACCCGAGCGACAATCTGCCCGGCATTCCCGGCGTGGGGGAGAAGACCGCCGCCAAGTGGATCCGCGAATACGGTGACCTGGCCACCCTGGTCGACCGGGTCGACCAGGTGAAGGGCAAGGTCGGCGACTCGCTGCGCGCGAACCTGTCCAGTGTCGTGCTCAACCGCCAGCTCACCGAGATGGTGCGCGAGGTGCCGCTGCCCTACACCCCGGACCAGCTGATCAAGGCGCCGTGGGACCGCGACAAGATCCATCAGCTCTTCGACGATCTCGAGTTCCGGGTGCTGCGCGACCGACTGTTCGACACCCTCGGTTCGCCCGAGCCGGAAGCCGAATCGGGTTTCGAGATCAGCGGTGGTGCCCTCGATCAGGGTGCGGTCGCCGACTGGCTGGCCGAGCACGCGAAAGCCGGTGAGCGCCACGGACTCTCGATTGTCGGGACCGGCACTCCGGTGCACGGCGACGCGCGGGCCCTGGCCATCGCCGCCGCTGACGGCGAGGGCGGTTATATCGACCTGACCGTGCTCACCCCCGAGGACGAGTCGGCACTGGCGGCCTGGCTGGCCGACCCGGAGGTGCCCAAGGCCTTGCACGAAGCCAAGTCCGCCGGTCATGCGCTGCGCGGGCGGGGCTTCACCCTGGGCGGTCTCACCACCGACACCGCCCTGTCGGCCTACCTGGTCCGCCCGGGCCAGCGCAGTTTCAACCTCGACGATCTGTCCCTGCGCTATCTCAAGCGCGAATTGCGGGTCGAGGCCGCCGACACGGGCCAGCTCTCGCTCCTCGACGACGAGGACACCCTCGCCGCCGATGTCGCCCGCGAGGAGATGCTGCGTGCCCGCGCGGTCGCCGATCTGGCCGACGCTCTCGACACCGAACTCGCGGCCATCGAATCGACCCCGCTGCTCACCGAGATGGAACTGCCGCTGCTCGGCGTGCTCGGTCAACTCGAGGAGGCGGGCATCGCGGTCGATGTCGCCCAGCTCGAGAATCTGCAGCAGCAGTTCGCCGACCGTGTCACCGCGGCCGCGAACTCCGCCTACGACGTGATCGGCAAGCAGATCAATCTCGGCTCGCCCAAGCAGCTGCAGGTGGTGCTGTTCGACGAGCTCGACATGCCGAAGACCAAGCGAACCAAGACCGGCTACACCACCGACGCCGACGCGCTGGAGTCGCTGTTCGAGAAAACCGGCCACGCGTTCCTGGAGCACCTGCTTGCCCACCGCGACGCCACCCGGCTCAAGGTGACCGTCGACGGCCTGCTCAAGTCGGTGTCCGACGACGGCCGCGTGCACACCACGTTCAACCAGACCATCGCCGCGACCGGTCGCCTCTCCTCGACCGAGCCGAACCTGCAGAACATCCCGATCCGGACCGACACCGGTCGCCAGATCCGCGACACATTCGTGGTCGGCCCCGGTTTCGCCGAACTCATGACCGCCGACTACAGCCAGATCGAGATGCGCATCATGGCGCACCTGTCCGGTGACGCGGGCCTGATCGAGGCGTTCAATTCCGGCGAGGACCTGCACACCTTCGTCGCGTCGAAGGCCTTCGACATCCCGATCGCGCAGGTGAGCCCCGAGCTGCGCCGCCGCATCAAGGCCATGTCCTACGGTCTCGCGTACGGACTCAGCTCCTACGGCCTGAGCGCTCAGCTGAAGATCAGCACGACCGAGGCCAAAGAGCAGATGGACGTCTACTTCGACCGTTTCGGCGGCATCCGCGACTACCTGTCCGATGTTGTCGACCAGGCTCGCAAGGTCGGTTACACCCAAACCCTGTTCGGTCGTCGGCGCTACCTGCCCGACCTGGATTCCAGTAACCGTCAGCGCCGCGAATCGGCCGAACGCATGGCGCTGAACGCCCCCATCCAGGGCACCGCCGCCGACATCATCAAGGTCGCGATGATCAACGTGCAGAACGCGATCCGCGAAGCCGGTCTGCGCTCGCGGATGCTCTTGCAGATCCACGACGAACTCGTCTTCGAGGTGGTCGACGGCGAACGCGAAGCCCTCGAAGCCCTCGCGCGCGAACAGATGTCGGCCGCGATCGACCTGTCGGTGCCGCTCACGGTCTCGGTCGGCACCGGCCGCAGCTGGGACGCGGCCGCGCACTGAGGTGACCCACACGGCACGATGGGCACCTACCCGCGCGGGTAGGTGCCCATCGTCGGGCAACGCTGATTACGCGTTGATCGTCACCGCGTCGTCGGCGATCGAGTAGCTGATCGAGCCGTTCTCGAACTGGCTGATCTTGCCGCCGTCGGTGTCCTGCTCGTCGGTGGTCGGGTAGCCCAGTCGGCCGCCCGCGCCGCCTTCGGCCTCCCAGGCCTGACGGATGGCGCCGTAGACGGTCTTGGCTCCGGTCGGGAGCTTGAAGTAGATGACACCGCCGGTGAATTCCTGGTACTTGCCACCGTTGGGGGCGTCCTGCTCTGCCGAGGTCGGCTCACCCAGCGGGCTGGACGCACCACCGGCTTCGTTGTAGTGATCGCCGATAGCCCCAGTGACTTCGAATGCCATGTCGAACAATTCCTTTCACGCAGTAACAATTGGCCTAGCGGCGGCGACGCTACCGTGCGATCGGTCGTCCCAGCTGGCGACTCGCGGGAGCTTCACGATCTGGTCACATTGCATTAGCCAGTGATTCGCTCGTGGCCCTTGATTCGAGCAGGGCGCAGTTCGCCGACCGATGAATCGGTGTCGTGGCCGTGCCTGCGATGCGGCGTCAGAGGAAACGCTGGGCGATAGCTTCAGCGATCTTGCCGGGCTCGTGTTCGGGGGTGAAGTGCCTGGTATCGGGCAACTTCACGACCTGGTGATCGGTGAACGTCTCGCACATCCGCGGCAGGAACGATGCCGGGCGGAAAGCCATGTCCTTCATCCCCCAGACCAGCAGCGTCGGTGTGGCGCCGAGACGCGCGGGCACGTCGGCGGCCAGCTGTTCCAGAAAAGGACGGGCAGCCAGGATCTGTCCGGGCATCGCGGCGATGCCGCGCCTGGCCTCGGGCGAGGGCTGCACGTTGCGATAGTGATCGGCTTCGGCGGCGCTGATCGTGTTCCGCAGCTCACTGAGCAGAAAACGCTCCACGAGCAGGTTGTCGCGCAAGATCCGCCGCTGCATCGGCGAGCTGCCCATGACCCGGCTGAAAGCCTTCTGTGGCCAGGTTCGCGTCGGCCACAACAAGGTGTTGCCCAGGAGCCGACCCTACGGACGAAAAGATCTACGCTTCAATGCCTTCGGTCGATGTGCCGCTGAGATGCTCGCCACGTGTGCGGTACTTCCCGGACCGCCTCGTCTGCCTGCGCCGACAGCGATCGTGTCGGGAAGGTGCGCCCGGCGCACAAGGTAGTCCACGCCGGGGGTGGCCGGTTCGGCTCGGGCGCGTCGAACTGTGGCAGCATCGGCCGTATGACCGATCCCGTCATCGCGACCCCGTTGCCCGACTGCCTCGATATCGAGCAGGCCTTCGCGATGTCGTGGCCGGTGCGGCTCGGTGACACCGACGGCGACGATCGGTTGCGGCTCGACGCGGTCGCGCGATATCTACAGGACATCGGGTTCGATCACCTCGACGCGGTCGAGGACGGCCACACCCATCAGGCGTGGATCGTGCGACGCACGGTCATCGACGTGTACGAGCCGATCATGTTCGGCGATCGCGTCCAGCTCCGCCGGTGGGCCGACGCGCTCTCGAATCGCTGGTGCGACATGCGAATTCAGCTGCGCGGGGAGAAGGGTGGCCACATCGAGGCCGCGGCTTTCCTGATTCACATCGACCCTGTCGCCGGCCGCCCCGCGCGGATGAGCGACGCGTTCATGGCGCCGATGCTGGCCAGCACCACCGAACATCGCCTGCGCTGGAAAGCCGCCCTCGCCGCGCTCGACGATCCCGATGGGGAGGCGGTGCCGTTCCCGCTGCGCGTCACCGACGTCGACCGGCTCGGTCACGTGAACAACGCCGTGTACTGGGAGGCCGTCGAGGAGGCGCTCGCCGTGCATCCCGGCAGCCATCGGCTGCCGTATCGGGCGATCGTCGAACACGTCGGGCCGGTGATGATGGGCGACAAGGTGGTGCTGCGGACGAGCTCGCGGCCCGACGGCCTGCGCATCCAGGTCGACGTCGATGGTTCGGCCCGTGCCCTCGCCTCGATCGAACCCCTACCGCGGCACTGATCCACCGCCAGGAGCGGTCCTGGCCCGACTGGTCGGCCATCGCCGCGCCCGCGTTCGGTGTTACCGATCCTGAGCTGCGGTGATGGTACTCACGAGTAGACACTCCGGGCGGTGAACCAGGTTGCGGTTTCGCGACGACCACCCTATCCTCGACTGCGTGCCGAATCCCGCCCGCTGTGCCGCGCTGCTAGTCGCTGACCGCGACCTCGCGGTTGCTGCTGCGCAGACCGCGCAGGCAGCCTCACGGCGAATTCTTCTCGTAGTAATCCGCCGTAGCGGGGTCTGATTCGGACCAGCCCCTACGCTGCGGGCTGCTTTTCATCGTTCTGCTGGTCCCACCCTGCCAACGAAGACATCTTCGGGAAGACCTCACCTGCAATGACGCTGACACTGGACCATGCCCTGTTCGCCGCCGCCCCCAAGGGCCTGCGCGCCGAGCTCACCGACCTCGACCCCGCCGCGTTCCTCGACCGGTACACCCGCACCGACGGACCCATCGCCCTGCGCGAATGGTCTTGTTCCGGTACGGATTTCACCGCCACCCTGGAATTCGCCGACCACCTGCGCACCGTCATCGCCACCGGCAGCCCGGTCGCGGCGATGACCTCCGCGCTCTACGACGAGGGCTACCCCCTCGAGATCCTGCACTTCCATCAGCGCCCGACCACCGACGGCACCGCCACCTTCATGCAGTGCGAGTTCAACGGCAGGCGCGGCTGGGCGGTGGCGACCGCCGCCGACAGCGCGGAATCGACCGTGCGCGCCATGATCGCCGGCGTCAACCTGCTCGCGGGCTGACACCGCACGAACACACTGGGCCCGTTCACCTTCGAAAGGTGAACGGGCCCTTCGCGTTACGCGCGAGGTGCGCCGCGGCGGCCTACTCGGCGGGAGAAGACTCCTGCTGCTCGGCGATCTGCTTGCGCACCTCGTCCATGTCGAGGTCCTTGATCTGGGTCACCAGGTCCTCGAGCGCGGCGGGCGGCAGCGCCCCCGGCTGCGCGAAGACGAGCACGCCCTCGCGGAAGGCCATGATGGTCGGGATCGACTGGATGTTGGCTGCGGCGGCGAGTCCCTGCTCGGCCTCGGTGTCGACCTTGCCGTACACGACGTCGGTGTGCTTTTCCGACGAGGTCTCGTAGGTCGGTGCGAAACTGCGGCACGGTCCGCACCAGGAAGCCCAGAAATCGACGAGGACCACGTCGTTTCCGGTGATGACTTCGTCGAAGTTCTGCTGGGTCAGCGTCTGGGTGGCCATGACGTCCTCTCCTTGTCGGTGTCCTCGGCTGTAACGCCGCGGCGTCCCCATATCTTCCCCCGATCCCGCGACGCCGCGGCCGTCTCGGCCCGCGTGGGCCGCGTATCTCCACTACAGCGGCCAGAAATTCGGTCGCGGCAGCGGGTCGGCCCGGCCCACGTGGCCACCCTGGGAGGGGCGCGCGCGAAGATGGCGGGGTGAACGCGACGAAGGCGAGCCTGCGACTCGGAGTGATCGACGGCGACGGAATCGGACCGGAGGTGGTGGCCGCGACCCGAGCGGTCGTCGACGAGGCGATCGGTGCGGCCGGGCTGGCTCCGGTGGACTGGGTGCCGTTGATGATCGGGCACGAGGCGATATCGGCCCACGGTTATCCACTGCCGGAGCAGACCCTGCGCGCCCTCGAAGATCTCGACGCCTGGATCCTTGGCCCCCACGACAACGCCTCCTATCCGTCGGACATGCGGGTGGCGCCGGGCGGGGTCATCCGCAAACGCCTCGAGCTCTACGCGAACATCCGCCCCGCCGCCGCGTTCGCGGGGGTGCGCGCGATGGCGCCCGACATCGACCTGGTGATCGTTCGGGAGAACAGCGAGGGCTTCTACGCGGACCGCAATATGTTCGCCGGCTCGGGGGAGTTTCGTCCCACCGAGGACGTGGCGATGGCGGTCGCGGTGATCACGCGCAAGGCGTGTGAGCGGATCGCGCATCAGGCGCTGCGGCTCGCGCGGGGTCGGCGCAAGCGGGTCACCGTGGTGCACAAGGCCAATGTGCTGCCCATGACGACCGGACTGTTCCGTGATGTCTGCTACGAGGTGGCCGAGCAGTATCCGGATGTGACGGTCGACGACGCGCACGTCGACGCGATGGCAGCCCACCTGGTCCGCGGGGCGGGGGAGTTCGACGTGATCGTGACCGAGAACCTGTTCGGCGACATCCTCTCGGACCTGGCCGGTGAGCTCAGTGGCTCACTCGGCATGGCCGCCTCGCTCAACTGCTCCGACACGCGCGCGATGGCACAGGCCGTGCACGGCGCGGCGCCCGGGCTGGCCGGACACAATCGGGCCAATCCCACCGCCCTGCAATTGTCGGCGGCAATGCTGTTGCGCTGGTTGGCCGTTCGTGACGAGAACCGTTTGCTCCATGATGCCGCCGACCGCATCTCCCGCGCTGTGGCGGCGACCCTGGCAGCCGGAATCGCGACCGCGGATCTCGGCGGCCTGGCTTCCACCAGCGAATTCACCGAGCAGGTGCGGGCCCGTGTGCACCGGAGGTGAAGGCACCCCTTTCACATTCGCTGATTAATCTTCGGTTACTGTCGCACCACGCTGTGTCCGGTTCGCATACATTGCCAAACAGGCGCTGACACGTGGCCGGCGTCGACGTGAAATGTGGAGGCTCCTTTGTCTGTTCGAACTGTCCTCGGCCATGGCGCCGTGCGGCTGCTGTGTACCGTCGCCGGCGGTGCGCTCGTCCTCACCGGCTGCGCCGAAAACACCGAAGGCGACGGCGCCACGGTGGACAAGGTGTCTGTGGAGAAGGTCGACGCGATCGCCGCGACCCTTCCCGACAAGGTCGAGCAGGCAGGCAAGATCGTCGTCGGCGTGAACGTGCCGTACCAGCCGAACGAGTACAAGGACGCCAGCGGCAAGATCGTCGGCTTCGATGTCGACCTGCTCGACGCCGTCGCGAGCACCCTCGGACTGAAGGTCGACTACGTCGAGTCCTCGTTCGAGAAGATCATTCCCGCCATTCAGGCGGGCACCTACGACGTGGGTATGTCCTCGATCACCGATTCGCGCGAACGTGAACAGCAGGTCGATTTCACGACCTATTTCTCCGCGGGCATCCAGTGGGCCCAGCAAACCGGCAAAGCGATCGATCCGAACAATGCGTGTGGCCTGAAAGTCGCCGTACAGGCCACTACGGTCGAGCACACCGACGAAATTCCCGCCAAGAGCGCCAAGTGCGTCGCCGAGGGCAAGCCCGCCATCGATATGAAGGCTTTCGACGAGCAGAGCGCCGCGACGAATGCGCTGGTGCTCGGCCAGGTCGACGCGATGTCGGCGGACTCCCCGGTGACCGCGTACGCGATCAAGCAGAGCGAAGGCAAGATCGAGTCGGCCGGTCCGCTGTTCGATTCCGCGCCCTACGGTTGGGCCGTGCAGAAGGCGTCCCCACTGGCGGTATCGCTGCAGAAGGCGCTGCAGCACCTGATCGACAACGGCAAGTACGGCAAGATCACCACCAACTGGGGTGTGCAGGACGGTCAGATCAAGACCTCGGTGATCAACGGTGCAGTGAGCTGACGTGACCGACGCGAAAGACACGGTGGAGGTGCCCGGACCGGGCACCGAACCCGAACCGATCAAAGCCGTCCCGCTGCGCAGACCGGGCCGCTGGATCGCGGCGGCAATCATCCTGATCCTGGTGGGATTGTTCGTCTACGGCGCCGCAACCAATCCCGCCTACCGGTGGGACACCTACGGCGACTACCTGTTCGACCGCCGAATCACCCAGGGCGCGATCGTCACCCTGGAACTCACGGTGCTGGCGATGGCGATCGCCGTGGGGCTGGGCACGGTGCTGGCGGTGATGCGCCTGTCGCCGAACCCGGTGCTGCGCACAGCCGCGTGGATCTACCTGTGGATCTTCCGTGGCACTCCGGTGTTCGTGCAGTTGGTGTTCTGGGGCCTGGTTCCCTCGCTGTACAAGCAGATCGATCTGGGTGTGCCGTTCGGCCCGCAGTTCTTCCACTTCGATGTGCAGAACCTGCAGGCAGCCTTCCTGTTCGCGGTGATCGGCCTCGGTCTCAACGAGGCCGCGTACATGGCCGAGATCGTGCGCGCGGGCATCAACTCCGTCGGTGAGGGTCAGCGCGAAGCGTCGGTGGCGCTCGGTATGTCGTGGACGCAGATCATGCGCCGCACGGTGTTGCCGCAGGCCATGCGGGTGATCATCCCGCCCACCGGCAACGAGCTGATCGGCATGCTCAAGACGACCTCACTGGTCACCGCGATTCCGCTGAGCACCGACCTGTTCGGCCGCGCCCGTGACATCTACGGCGTGAACTTCCAGCCGATTCCGCTGCTGCTCGTCTGTGCCACCTGGTACCTGGCGATCACCAGCATCCTCATGGTCGGCCAGTACTACTTGGAACGCTATTACTCGCGCGGTGCCACCCGGCAGCTGACGGCCAAGCAGCTGCAGGAACTGGCCACGGCGCAGGCGGCGGTGAAGGCGAAATGACCGAACCAGTTGTGGCTGTCCCGCCGATGGTGCTGGCGGACCGGGTGTGCAAGAACTTCGGCGCGCTGCAGGTACTCAAGGGCATTTCGCTCGAGGTGCAGCGTGGCAAGGTGCTCACCCTGGTCGGGCCGTCGGGTTCGGGCAAGTCGACATTTCTGCGCTGCATCAATCACCTCGAGCAGGTGAACGCGGGCAGGCTCTACGTCGACGGCGATCTCGTGGGCTATCGCGAGAAGAACGGCAAGCTCTACGAGATGCACGAGCGCGACGCCGCGATCCAGCGTCGCGATATCGGCATGGTGTTCCAGCACTTCAATCTGTTCCCGCACCGCACCGCGTTGGAGAACGTGATCGAGGCGCCGATCCAGGTCCGCGGAATCCGCAAGTCCGAGGCGATCGCCCGGGCCGAGGAACTGCTCGAGCGGGTCGGCCTCTCGGCCAAGCGCAACGCCTACCCGGCGCAGCTGTCCGGTGGTCAGCAACAGCGCGTCGCCATCGCGCGAGCCCTGGCGATGGACCCCAAGCTGATGCTGTTCGACGAGCCGACCTCGGCACTGGACCCCGAGCTGGTCGGTGAGGTGCTCGCGGTGATGCGGGAACTGGCCGATTCGGGCATGACCATGCTGGTGGTGACCCACGAGATGGGCTTCGCCCGCGAGGTCGCCGACGAACTGGTGTTCATGGATGCCGGTGTGGTGGTGGAGTCGGGCCCGCCGCGTGAACTGCTGGCCAACCCGCAGCACGAGCGGACGCAGGCTTTCTTGTCGCGCCTGCTCTAGTCCGCCTCTCCGCGTATTTCGGCCGGACCCAGGTCTTTGCGAGACCAGTTGACCCCCTGAGCTTTGCTCAGGGGGTTTCCGGGTTCTTCAGGCGTTCCAGGGAGACCTGGGCCTGGGCGATGCGGCGGATGGCGGCCAGTGCGGTGTCGCCGAGCACCGTGAGTACCACGACCGCGTCGATAATGTCGTCGCGTCCGCCGGCGGACAAGGCGGCCGCCACGTCGGTCTCCGCGACCGCGCGCGTGCTGTCGAAGTAGGTGGGCAGGGTGGTGGCGGCCCAGTCTCGGTAGCCGAGTTGGGCGAGTCGGACGATCACCCCGGTGAGGGTGTCGATGGCCTGCGGACTGGGCTTCATGTCCCAGCCGCGTCGGTCCATCTCCGAGCGCACGGCCTCGTACGCGCGGTCCCATTCGGCGTCATGGGCCGCGGGCACGGGCGTGGACAGGCTTTCCTGCGCCACCCCGAGAACATGGAACAGCGGCATCTCGGGGGAGTCGATGGCGGCGAGCACGTCGGAGACGGTCGCGACCGGGATTCCGCCCACCTCGATCAACGCGCGGATCAGGCGCAGTCGGCGCAGGTGGTCTTCGCCGTAGCTGGCCTGGTTGGGGCTGGTGCGTTCGCCCGGGGGCAGCAACCCCTCACGCAGGTAGTACTTGATGGTCGCCACCGCGATGCCGCTGCGTTCACTCAACTCCGAGATTCGCACTCTTACCTCCGCTGTCGTTCCTACCCCTTGCCTACGTCACCCATAGCGGATAGTCTAGCTATCTATAACGGATAGTATAACTATCTATCGCTGGGAGATTCTGATGTCTGTCCTGACCACCCCCTCGCTGCCACGCCCCAACGCCCCGCTGCATCGACCGCTGATGTATTTCGCCGCCGCCAACGCTGTGCTCGTGGTGGTCGGCCTGATCGGGATGCTGCTCGACGATCGGGTGATCACCGGGTCGGCCGCCTGGTTCAAGCCGACCAAGTTCGCGATCTCGTTCGTGTTCTACAGCGTGGCACTGGCCTGGTTGATGTCGTTGCGGCCCAGGCCTTCTCGGCTCGCCTCGCGGATGGCCGTCGTGATCGTGGCGACCGGGGCCATCGAGCAGGTGATCATCTTCGGGCAGGTGATCCGGGGGACACGCAGCCACTACAACATGACCACCGCGTTGGACGGCACCCTGTGGGTGATCATGGGATCCAGCATCGTCATCCTGTTCCTGGCCACCTTGGTGATCGGTATCGGACTGATGCGCGCCCGCCTCGGCGACGCCTCGATCACCTGGTCGATCCGTCTCGGGATCGCGATCACGCTGGTCGGGTTGGCACTGGGAAACCTGATGCCGCAACGAGAGTCCGGCGTCGAGGGCATCGCGGGCGCGCACACGGTCGGAGCCTCCGACGGCACGCCCGGCATGCCGCTGACCGGGTGGAGCACCACCGACGGCGACCTGCGCATCCCGCACTTCTTCGGCATGCACGCCCTGCAGGCGTTGCCACTGCTCGCCGCGGTGCTGGTGTTGCTGGCGCCGAGGATCCCCTTGCTGCGATCGGTGCGCGTGCGGCTCGGTTTGATCATCACCGCATCGGCGGGTTACGCGGCGGTGCTCGCGCTGGTCACCTGGCAAGCGCTGCGTGGGCAGCCGTTGATCCATCCGGATCAGGCCACACTGACCGCCGCCGCGGCGATTCTCACCGGAGTTGTCCTCGGAGTCGTCATCTCGATCGCGAGCGCGATCGACAGTCGAAAGGTAGTTACCGCATGAGCACGCTGTTCGACCTGTCGTTCTTCGTCACGGTGCCGTTCTGGGCACTGATGATCTTCGCACCGACCTGGCGATGGACCCGCACGATCATCGCATCGCCGTGGATCGTGGCGGCGCCACTGGTGGTATGGGCGATCGTCGCGATCCCGGTACTCGGCGCGCTATGGTCGCTGGTGACATCGCCGTCGCTCGACGCGATCACCGCGGCCGTTACCGACCCCGCCGTGCTCACCGCCCTGTGGGCCCAGATCCTCGCGTGGGATCTGTTCCTCGGACGCTGGGTCTACCTCGACAGTCGCGACCGCGACGTCCACCCGCTGCTGATGGGCCCGCTGCTGGTCGGCACGATTCTGTTGTCGCCCATCGTGTTCCCGATCTACCTGCTGGCTCGTGAGGTCGCTGGACGCTCGCGAACGGGGAGTTCGGCTGCGCCCGAGGCGGATTCGATCAGCGCCTAGTCGCCGTGCGCACGTGACCGGCATCGGTCCCCGCGAACTCGCGCCGCGACGACAAGCGCCCACCGACCCACAGATGTGCGGGCGGGGGCGCTTGTCGTCGGGGACCTGGGCTACAACGGCATGAGCCGGTGTTTGCGTGGGGCTTGCTCGACGTGCTTGTCGCCCAGCAGTCGCAACGCTCTGCGAATTTCCAGCCGGGTGCTCGACGGCTCGATGACCGCGTCGATATAGCCGCGTTCGGCGGCGATCCACGGGGTGGCGACAGCGGCGTTGTAGAAGTCGACCATCTGCTGGCGCACGACCGGCCGGTCGGCCTCGGGGACGGCGGCGAGCTGCTTGCGCTGGGTCAGGCCGACCGCGGCTTCGGCCCCCATCACGGCGATGCGCGCGGTCGGCCAAGCGAGATTGATGTCGCCCCCGAGCTGCTTGCACCCCATCACCGCGTAGCCGCCCCCGTAGGCCTTGCGGACCACGACGGTGACGATCGGGACGGTGGCCTCGACGACCGCGTAGAAGAACCGGCCGCCGCGCTTGATGACGCCGATCTTCTCCTCCTCGACCCCCGGCAGCACGCCCGGAGTGTCGACGACGAACACCAACGGGATGTCGAACGCGTCGCACAGGCGAATGAAATGCGCGGCCTTGTCCGACCCACGCGCATCGATCGCACCGCTGGCCACCAGCGGCTGGTTGGCGACGACCCCGACGGTACGCCCGTCGACCCGAGCGAATCCGGTGATCAGATTGCGGGCGGCGCCGTCGCCGATCTCGTGGAACTCGCCGTCGTCGAAAATCCGCAGCAACACCTCGTACATGTCGTAACCCATGCGGTCGGAATCCGGGATGAGCGAATCGAGTTCGCGATCGGAGTCCGTGAGCTCCGGTTCCAGACCGGGATTGACCAGTGGTGCCCGCTCGTAGCAGTTCGACGGCATGAAGCTCAAATACGTTCGAGCCCACTCGAATGCGGCTTTCTCGTCCACCGCCACGTGATGGATGTTGCCGTTGTGCGCCTGGTTGAACGCCCCGCCGAGCTCGTCGAGGGTCACTTCCTCGCCGGTGGTCTCGCGGATGATCTCGGGACCGGTCACGAACATGTACGCGGACTCGGTCGCGATCAGCACATCGGTGTTGATCGGCGAATACACCGCGCCCGCAGCGCACTTGCCCAGCATCACCGACACCTGGGGCACCACGCCGGACAGCCGCGTCTGGCGCCTGCTCATCTCCGCGTACCAGGCCAGCGAGGTGACCGCGTCCTGCACCCGGGCGCCGCCGGAATCGTTGATCGCCACGAACGGGCAGGCGATATCGGCGGCCAGATCCATCGCCATCGCGACCTTGCGCCCGAACATCTCACCCACCGATCCGCCGAACACAGTCTGGTCGTGGGCGATCACCACCACCGGCCGCCCGTCGATCCTGCCGTGTCCGGTGACCACCCCGTCACCGTAGAGACCGTCGGCCGCACCTGGTTGTTTCACCAGCGCGCCGATCTCGGTGAAACTGCCGTGGTCGAGAAGTATTTCGATGCGTTCGCGCGGGCTGGGAATTCCTTTCGCCGCACGCTTGGCGATCCCCGCATCTCCCGCCGGTTCCCGCGCCGCCGTCAGATTGTCCCGCAGCTCTTGCAGTTTCGCAGCAGTCGTCGACTCCACCACGCACGCCCTTCCTCGTCCTGGTCGAGCTCTCCTTCATCGGTTAGCCAAAGCGTAACGCTGACGCTCGCGCCGACGTCAGCGGCACGGCGACACGATCGCTGACGAATCACTGGTCGTACCGTGGGAGAGGTGAACAAGCCGACCCGTTACGGAGCCATCGCCTTCTCGGCGGCCACCGCGCGTCGCCAGCACAGCGGTGGCGGTTTCACTGTCCACGGCAGGCGGATGGCCGAGGGTGGCGACATCGGCGAGCCGGAAGAGTTGGAGCCGCAAGTCACCGGCCTGATCCGCCGGGCCGATTCCTTCTACCTCGCGACGGTCACCGGCTCCGGCTGGCCGTATATCCAACATCGGGGCGGTCCAACAGGTTTCGTGCACGTACTCGATTCCGCGACGATCGCGTGGGCCGAATACGCAGGCAACAACCAGTTCGTCACCCTGGGCAATCTCGACGCCGACGATCGAGTCGCCCTGTTCTTCATCGATTATCCGACCCGCACCAGGGTCAAGATCTTCGGCCGTGCGCAGGTCGTGGAACGCGCCGATGATCCCGACCTGCTCGCTCGCCTGCTGACCACGCCGGCCGGGGAGATCGACGCACGCTCGGAGCGGGCGTTCGTGGTACGGATCGAAGCGTTCGATCGCAACTGCACCAAGAACATCACCCCCCGTTACCGGACCGAGTGGATTCAGGACTATCTGTGCGCAGGTCGCGCGCCGCTCGAAGCCGAAATCGACCGCCTGCGCGATCGCAACGCCGAACTGGAAGCCGAGATCGCCCGGCTGAAGTCCGGCACCCAGCACTGACCTCGGCATTCACTGCTCTTGTCGATTCACGTGGCCACCGAAGGCGATACGCAACTGGCCGAGCAGCACCTTCGCGGCGGGGCTGGGAGCGGGATCGGTGCGCCAGGCCAGGGCCAGTCGGCCGTGGAGGGTGGGCTCGACGATGTCGAGGCGCCGGACGGCGAAAGCGTCGGCGTCGTCGGCGGTGAGGGCGGGGACTATCGCGGTTCCCAGGCCGCGGGCGGCCAGTTGGAGCAGCAGTGGGGGAGCGGCGGCCTCGAAGGCGACATTGGGGGTGAAACCCGCTGCGGCGCATGATCGTTCGAAGACGCCGCGGAGACCGGTACCTCGGGTGAGGCAGATGAGGCGGCGCTCGGCCAGGGCCGCCAAGGTGATCGTGCCCGCGGATTCGGCGGGGTCGATCGGGGCGTCGCGAGCGACGGCGGCGGTGAGCGGGGTCTCCAGGATCACTTCGAGGTCGAGACCGGGATCCATCGCGGCGCCGGTCAATCCGGTGAGCGCGATGTCGAGTTCATCGTGTGCGAGCGCGGCCACCATGCGTTCGGCGGTGTCCTCGGTGAGGCTGATCCCGACGTGTGGATGATCGTGGTGAAAGTCGGCGAGCACCCCCGCGACATCGAAGACCTCGGAGGCGGCCCCCGAGATCATGCCCAGCCGCACCTGTCCACGCAGCAACCCGGTGAACTCCTGCACCGTCTCCTCGATGCGGTTGGTGGCGGCCAACGCGGCGCGCGCATGCACGAGCACCGCGGCACCGATCTCCGTGAGCGTGACGCTACGGGCGCCCCGATCGAGCAGAGGCTGTCCGAGCTCGCGTTCGAGTTGCCGAATCTGGGTGCTGAGACCGGGCTGCGTCAGGTGTAACCGTTCGGCGGCGCGAGTGAACCCTCCTTCGTCGACCACTGTCACGAAGTACCGCAGCTGCCGCAGTTCCATAACTATTGATTATAGGTATCAGAAAAACTATCTGTTGTACTTATTTCACTGCGCGGAGCACAGTCGAAGTCATGACCGATACCGCAACGCATTCGAACTTCGCTGGTCCGATATTCGCCCCTGTCGACGACGGTTATGCCGAGGAGATCGCCGGCTTCCAAACCGCGTATACGCACTCTCCCTCACTGGTGGTGGGCGCGATGCATGCCGAGGACGTGCGTGCGGGCGTCGAATACGCGGCGCGGCATGGACTTGCGGTTGCTGTACAGGCGACGGGGCACGGTCTGTCGGTGGCTGCTGACGGTGGGGTACTCATCACCACCGGGCGGATGGACAAGATCGCTGTCGACCCGCAGGCGCGGACGGCGCGCATCGGGGCGGGGGTCCGGGCGGGAGCATTGGTCGAGGCCGCTGCTCGGTACGGGCTGGCGCCGTTGAACGGCTCGTCGCCGTCGGTGGGGATGGTGGGCTATGTCCTCGGGGGTGGGTTGGGGCTGATGGCCCGTGAATTCGGCTATGCGGCAGATCATGTGCGGTCGATCGATCTGGTGACCGCCGACGGCAGGATGCGTTCGCTCACCCCCGAGGACGAATTGTTCTGGGCGGTATCGGGTTCGGGCGGGAACTTCGGTGTGGTGACCGGCCTCGAGCTCGATCTCGTGCCCGTCGCCGAGATCTTCGGCGGGCAGCTGGTTTTCGATACTCCGCTCGTCGACGCAGCGCTCGCGGCGTGGCGGGAGTGGACGGCGACGGTGCCGACCGCGCTCACCTCCACGGTCGCCGTGGTGACCTATCCCGACATCGCGCCGGTGCCCGAGCCGTTGCGGGGCAAACACGCTGCCTCGATCCGCGTCGCCTTCACCGGGTCGGTAGCGGACGGCGAGGCGCTGGTCGCCCCGTTGCGCGAGATCGGTGATCGCCTGCACGACGACCTGCGTGCCATGCCGTATGCCGAATCGCACACCATCCACAGCGATCCGCCCTTCCCGCACGCGTACGCGGCGACGAACGCGCTGTTGTCCGAACTGGAACCGCGAGCTCTGGCCGCCTTGCGGGCGTTGACGGCCCCCGGTGGATCGGTCGACGCGGTGGTCGATATCCGTCACCTCGGCGGCGCTCTGCGGCAGGGCAACGCCCCGGTGGGTTGGCGGGAGGCCGACTACATCGTGCGCGTGATCACCGATGCGAGTGAAGGTGACGCAGTGCCCGACTCGCACGCGGCGGTGCGAGAAGCGTTGGCGCCGTGGACGATCGGCCACAGCTTGAACTTCCTCTACGGAGCGGGCGCGGCAGCGAACGCGACCCAGACCGCGCACGGTTACGCCCCGGAGGTCTACGCCCGGCTGGCGGCCATGAAGGCGAAGTACGACCCGCACAACATGTTCCGCTTCAATCGCAACATCACCCCGCAGCGGTAGCGGGCTTGCCGACCGGCCCGACATCTACTATCTTTGTGATATCACTCAGATATCGGGAGGATGTCATGGAGCTGCGATCCGCATTCCGCGTCAATGGATTCGTCGTCTTACTGAGTTGGCTGGTGCTCACCCTGTTGTTCGGTGTCGCCGCTGTGCTCGCTTTCATCGCCGCCACCCAGCACGACGGTGGCGTCCTGGCGTGGAGCGCAGCGGCGGCCGCCGCCGTCGCGTTCCTGGTCGTCTCGCTGCTCGCCACCGGGCTGACCATCGTCAACCCCAACGAGGCCAAGGTCGTCACCTTCTTCGGCCGCTACATCGGCTCGGTCGGTGAGCCGGGATTCTTCTCGGTGATCCCGCTCGCCGACCGCAAATCCATCTCGCTGCGGGTGCGCAACTTCGAAACCCAGAAGCTCAAGGTCAACGATGCCGACGGTAACCCGGTCGAGATCGCGGCCGTCGTCGTCTACAAGGTGATCGACAGCTTCAAAGCCGCCTTCGCCGTCGACGACTACGAGGAGTACGTCGAAACCCAGTCCGAGGCCGCCGTGCGCCACCTCGCCACCACCCATCCCTACGACTCCCACGACGACACCCGCACCAGCCTGCGCGACGGCGCCGAGGTCGCCGAGGAACTCACCGTCGAGCTACGCGAACGCACCCTGACCGCGGGCATCGAGGTCATCGAGGCGCGCATCACCCACCTCGCCTACGCCCCCGAGATCGCCCAGGCCATGCTCGTACGCCAGCAGGCCGCCCAGGTCGTCGCCGCCCGCACCCAGATCGTCGAAGGCGCCGTCGGCATGGTCGCCCTCGCTCTCGACCGCCTCGCCGAGCAGGGCACCGTCGAACTCGACGAGGAACGCAAGGCCAACATGGTCTCCAACCTGTTGGTCGTCCTCTGCGGCGACCGCGCCACACAACCGGTCGTCAACGCCGGATCCCTCTACTCCTGAGCGTCCCGTGACCACGCCGAAGAGGGACCCCAAAAAGATCCTGCTGCGGCTCGACCCGGCCGTCCACGAGGCAATCGCCAAGTGGGCGGCCGACGACCTGCGCAGCATCAACTCCCAAATCGAATACGCCCTTCGACTAGCGCTGGACCAGGCGGGTCGAAAACCCAAGCGCGACCAGATCGATCGTGCGTAGCCGCGCGATGGTGACCGGTCACGAAGGCCGGCGCGTCGACTTGGGCGAAGAGCCCGCATCTTTCTCGATCGACGCGCCGGGCGCCGTACGGGGACAACCGAAGTCGACGGCGCCGGTAAATTGATCCGGTGCCCATCTCGTTCGACATTCCTGGAATGCAACAGTTGGACGACACGACCTGGGGGAATCCGGCCACTCGTGATGTCGTCGCGCTGAACTACGTCAACGGCACGCCGGACCTGCCCGCCCGCCTGGACGACCTGAACCGGTTACGCAGGCGCCTGGCCGAGCACCACGCTCGGACCGGCTGCCTGATCGAGGCCTTCGTGGTCTGGGTCGATCAGTTGCCCGCCCTGCTGCGAGTGGAGAAGATGCAACTGCCGGGGCCGCGCGGTGACCTCGTTTTCGCGGCCTCGATCGTGGTGCCCAAGGATCGATGCTCGGCGGTGTTCCAGATCATCTGCCCCGAGACCGGGATACCCGGCGCGCGCGAGACAGCGATCGGTCGACAGGTCCGTCGCAGCCAGATGTGCCCGCCGCACCCGTACGCACCCGGCCTGCGCGGACGGCTGCCCTATCTGTTGTCCGACGACGTCCGCTTCGACGCCGAGTTCCCCGACCATGCGCTGACCAGGGCGCGCCGCTGGGTCGCCGACACGGTGCCGAGCGTGCGCGTCGACCCGTCCTTCGCTGCCCTGCCGGAGTATTAAGGCCGCTCGGCGGGCTTTTCGGCGATGAAGATGGCGGTCCCGGGGAAGATCTGCCCGCGCAGCGGGGACCACTGACCCCATTCGCGGTCGAGCCACTCGGGCCAATCCGGTTCGACGATGTCGATCAGGTGCAGGCCTGCGCCGACGATCTCGCGGACCCGGTCACCGATCGTGCGATGGTGCTCGACATAGGTCGGCACACCGTCACCGTCGACCTCTACATAGGGAGTGCGGTCGAAATAGGGGATCGCGGCGGTAAGACCCGCCTGGCCGGGATCGTCGGGGAAGATCCAGCGCATCGGATGGTTCACCGAGAACACCCAGCGCCCACCCGGCCGCAGCACCCGGGCCACCTCGCGCATCACCAGCGCCGAATCGGCGACGAACGGCACCCCGCCGAACGCCGAGCACGCCAGGTCGAACGACGCGTCGGCGAAGGGCAGCGCCTCCGCACCCGCTTGGACGAGCGGCACTCGCGGTCCGCCCTGATCCATCGCGGCTATGCCACGCTCGAGCATCCCCATCGACACATCGAGCCCGACCGGGAACGCGCCGTGGCCGGCCAGCCACCGCGAGCACGGCGCCGAGCCGCAGCCGATCTCCAGTACGCGCTTGCCGGTCACGTCACCGAGGAAGTTCATGTCCCCCTCGTGCAGACCCTCCGGGCACCACACGAACTCGCCGCCGGGGGAGTCCACCCCGAGGAAGTCGGCGTGGGTCTGGTGGTACTGCTCGGCGTCGGCATCCCACCAGCGGCGATTCGCGCGCTCGCTGTCGCGCGAGTCGATCTTGGTTCGGGTGGTCGCTGAGGTCCCCAGCAGCGCGTTGGCCTGCGCATGGCGTTCGTCGTCGGACACGCCGAACAGGGTATCGGCGTGGTGCGGGGGGTGGTTTGCCCGGCTCGGCGAGGGTCGCGTACGCTGATGCACGCTGTAGAGGGAACGCTGAAATTCGATCAGCGGCGAGTGCGACGGTCCGTGCGATACTTTACCGGTATCCCTTCGTCGCGTCGTCGCGGTGATTTGGCAGCGTACCGAAAGATCCAATGTCCGCAACCGACCACAATCCGTCCGGAGCAAACCCACATATGCCCACCACCGTCACCTCGCCGCAGGTAGCCATTAACGACATTGGCTCCGCCGAGGATTTCCTGGCCGCCATCGACGCAACGATCAAGTACTTCAACGATGGTGACATCGTCGAGGGCACCATCGTCAAGGTCGATCGTGACGAGGTCCTGCTCGACATCGGTTACAAGACCGAAGGCGTCATCCCCTCCCGCGAACTTTCCATCAAGCACGATGTCGACCCCAACGAGGTCGTTTCCGTGGGCGACGCGGTCGAGGCCCTTGTCCTCACGAAGGAGGACAAGGAAGGCCGCCTGATCCTGTCGAAGAAGCGGGCGCAGTACGAGCGCGCGTGGGGCACGATCGAGGAGCTCAAGGAGAAGGACGAGGCCGTCAAGGGCACCGTCATCGAGGTCGTCAAGGGCGGCCTGATCCTCGACATCGGTCTCCGTGGCTTCCTGCCCGCCTCGCTCGTCGAGATGCGTCGTGTCCGCGACCTCCAGCCGTACGTCGGCAAGGAGATCGAGGCCAAGATCATCGAGCTCGACAAGAACCGCAACAACGTGGTTCTGTCGCGTCGCGCCTGGCTCGAGCAGACCCAGTCCGAGGTCCGCTCCGAGTTCCTGCACCAGCTCCAGAAGGGCCAGGTCCGCAAGGGCGTCGTGTCCTCCATCGTCAACTTCGGTGCCTTCGTGGACCTGGGTGGCGTCGACGGCCTGGTGCACGTCTCCGAGCTCTCTTGGAAGCACATCGACCACCCGTCCGAGGTTGTCGAGGTCGGCAACGAGGTCACCGTCGAGGTTCTCGACGTCGATCTGGACCGCGAGCGCGTCTCGCTGTCGCTCAAGGCGACCCAGGAAGACCCGTGGCGTCAGTTCGCCCGGACCCACGCGATCGGCCAGATCGTGCCCGGAAAGGTCACCAAGCTGGTTCCCTTCGGCGCCTTCGTGCGCGTCGAAGAGGGCATCGAGGGCCTGGTGCACATCTCGGAGCTGGCCGAGCGCCACGTCGAGGTCCCGGACCAGGTTGTCGCCGTCGGCGACGACGCGATGGTCAAGGTCATCGACATCGACCTCGAGCGTCGTCGTATCTCCCTGTCGCTGAAGCAGGCGAACGAGGACTACAACGCCGAGTTCGACCCGTCGAAGTACGGCATGGCCGACAGCTACGACGATGCGGGCAACTACATCTTCCCCGAAGGCTTCGACCCCGACACCAACGAGTGGCTCGACGGGTTCGACAAGCAGCGTGAAGAGTGGGAAGGCCGTTACGCCGAGGCCGAGCGTCGCCACAAGATGCACACTGCCCAGATGGAGAAGATGGCAGCCGACGCTGCCGCCGAGGCCGCCGCTGGTGGTCCCGTCGCGGGCAACTACTCCTCCGAGACCGGTGGCAGCGCTCCTGCGTCCACCTCCGGTCCGGCCGAGACCACGGGCGGCTCGCTGGCCAGCGATGCCCAGCTCGCGGCTCTGCGGGAGAAGCTCTCCGGCAACGCCTGATTCAGGCACAGCACCAACCGAAGGCCCTGGTCCGTACGGATCAGGGCCTTCGGCCTGTTCCGGGGTGGTTCAGCGCCCGACGCGGAAGGTGGCGCGGGTTGCGAGGTCGTGGAGGAGCACGACGGTGAGAGTCGGATCGTCGCCTTGCGCAGGCCGACGCTCGACGAAGTCTTCCTGTGTGGCCTCGGGTCGGACCGTCCGGGAGCGGGGCGTTCCGGGCGCGGCGGTGTGGCTCTACGCGGCCGTCTCACAAACCATCGGGTGCAGGCCTGGTTGGGCTCGATCCCGCACTCGTCACCATGTGCACGCCGACTCCCTGAGCTGCTGGTCGCGGGACCGGCTCTCGCACTGCGGATGTGGGGACTGTGCCCGGGCTGCTCGCGTGGGGGAGCTATGGCGCCCTCGGGGCTCAGGCAAGCAGTTTCGGGCTGAAATGCGCGAGCTGGCCCGTCCGCTCGGGTCGTGTGCGCGGGAAACCGGATTCGACGTCGACGTGCCGACCACCCGGAGGGCAGCCGTCAGTGACGACAGGACCTCTACGTCGAATGGCTTGCTCGGCAGTGCGCCCGGTTCGGCCGATCAGTTCGCGGCGGCGGCGGGCGACCAGTAGGCAGCAGTCATGCTGGGGCGTTTGCGCATCGCGGCGAAGCTGTGTCTGGCGGGGGAGAGCAGGGTGCTGAACCAGGAGCGTCGGTACTCGGCGAGAGTCGCTGCGACGGCGGGGAATTCGATGCAGTGCACGCCGTTCGGCATACCGAGGCGGTGGCGAGCCGCCCGGTCGTTCCTGGTACTCATGGTCATCCTGTCGGTAGTCGTGCGGCCTTCACGCCTGCGCGGAAGATTAATCCACGCGACGCGCCCGGCGCGGGATCTACCGCCGCTGCGCGCGTGGGCGTGTCGCGGGACCTGCCCCGACCGGACGGCCGGGATGCGAGACTGGGCCCATGTTGCGGATCGGCCTCACCGGAGGCATGGGAGCGGGTAAATCCACAGTGGCGCGGACACTGGTCGAGCTCGGGGCGGTACTCATCGACTCCGACGCGATCGCCCGCGAGGTCGTCGCGCCCGGCACGCCGGGCCTGGCGGCGCTGGTCGAGGAGTTCGGTGAGCGGATCCTCAAACCCGACGGCAGTCTCGATCGGCCTGCGCTGGCCGCGGTCGCGTTCGCCGACGACGTCTCACGCGGCAAGCTCAACGCGATCACCCATCCGCTGGTCGGGGCACGCACCGCGGAACTGATCGGCGACGCGCCCGCGGATGCCATTGTGGTGCAGGATATTCCGTTGCTCGTCGAGAACGGGCTCGCGCCGCTGATGCAGCTCGTCGTCGTGGTCGGAGCGCAGGAGGAGACCAGGCTGCGCAGGCTGGTCGAGCATCGCGGCGTGGACGAAGCGGATGCGCGAGTCAGGATCGCCGCACAGGCCACCGACGATCAGCGTCGCGCGGTCGCCGATGTCTGGCTCGACAACAACGGCGCGCCGGACGTGGTCGAGGAGCAGGTCCGTGCGCTGTGGACGGGGCGCTTGGTGGCGTTCGAGCGCAATCAACGCGAGGGTGTTCGCGCGCGTGCCGACTATCGTCTCGTCACCAACCCGGAATGGGACATGCAGGCGCGCAGGATCATCGCCCGGCTGCACCTGGCGTGTGGTGCGTCGGCGGTGCGTATCGACCACGTCGGATCGACCGCGGTACACGGCCTGCCCGCCAAGGACATCATCGATATCCAGGTGACGGTGGCAAACATGGCCACGGCCGAATCACTGACGGGCGCCTTGACGGCGGCCGGCTTCCCCCTGGCAGCTCGGGTGACGCACGACAATCCGAAGCCGAGCCCCGGCGACTCCGCAGGCACCGACATCACGCTGTGGGGAAAGCGCCTGCACGGCAACGCCGATCCCGGGCGGCCCGCCAATATTCACCTGCGCGTGCAGGATTCGCTCGGGCAGCGATTCGCGCTCGACCTGCGTGACTGGTTGCGGGCCAACGAGAGCGCGCAGGCAGAGTATCTGGCGGTCAAGCGTGGGGCCGAGATCGCGGCGACCGATCTGGCCGGTGACGCGGCCGGTGACGCCTACTACGGGGTGAAGGAACCGTGGTTCGACGCGATCTATCCGGTGGTCACCGAGTGGGCGCGGGTTCGGGCGTGACCTGCGCCTCCATCTGTTAAACACCAATGTTTCGGAAACTGTCCGCACACTGTCGCGCGCTGTGTAAATTGTGCGAAGTCACTACAGGGTGACTCGATTCACAGGGAAGTTGTAGCGCGTATGACAACACATCACCGTCAGATCGGCCGTGCGGGCTTCGGCATCACCGCACTCGGCGCCGTCGCCGCCAGCATCGTGCTGGCCGCCCCGCAGGCCTCGGCCTGGGTCGGCAACCTCGGCGTCGCCGGAACCGACCACAAGGTCGGCTGTAGTTACAAGCTGACCGCGAGCGTCGAGGTCGACCGGCTGACCTCGGTGAAGTTCACCGACAACGGCGTGGACATCCCGGGCAGCCCGGTCTCGCCGTCGCTGCTGTCGGGCACCGTGAGCATCACCTGGAAGCCGACCACGGCGGGCCAGCACAAGCTGGAGGCACGTCAGCTGCTGATCAGCGACTCGATCACCGTCACAGTCGGTGCTGCGGGCAGCACCGGCAGCGCGTCGTGTGGCGGCGGCCTCGCGGACCTGTTCCCGAGCCTGTCCGCCGGCTGACACCGGTTTCGGCGAACCGCCCGGACCACTACCGAGGTCCGGGCGGTTCGTCGTTTCGGCGCCAGGTCAGCGTCATCCCGAAGGTGCTCAGCCACTCCTCGAGGCAATACCCGTGCGCGGCGATTCCGTCGATCGCGGTGGTCGCGTGTTCGATCGCGGCCTGGCACTGCGCGGCGTCGAGCAGGCCCCCGGCGTGCGCGGCGAGGAGTTCGTCGACGTCGACGAGCCGGACATCGCGTCGGGTGCGGACCAGCACATCGAGGTAGTGGTCGACCGAGCGCCACAGCGTCGGCGACTCCTTGGTGAACGCACCGATATCGACATAGATGTCCTGCCACTGGTCGACGCCGGGGTTGTAGTGGAGTTTCGACGCGCGCAACGACAGCTCGGGCAGTACCCACGATTCCAGGTAGTGGAAATGCGCGTGATCGGAGTGGCGACCCATGTACAGGCCCCACGGCTCCACCCGATAGACCTCCACAGGACGCACGAAGCCCTTGGGATCGGTGTTCGTTGCGGCCTCGACGTCGAAGTACTCGACCTTGGGCGGATGCACGTGCACGGTGGATGCCTGCGTCATGAGCGCAGAATCTACCGGCTGACCGCTGCGGGCGTCGTGGCGGCGAACGTGTCGGTGGTCGCGCCTAAGCTTGGCCCATGGCATTCGCAACCGAGATCCCGACGGAAGGGTACGAAGAGCGGGGTCACCCGATCGCCCATTCCGAACACCGCCCCGTCGGCACGATCGAGCGCACCGGCGCTCGGTTCGAGGTGGTCAGCGAGTACTCGCCCGCCGGCGACCAGCCCGCGGCCATCGCGGAGCTCGAACGCCGGGTGAACGCGGGGGAGAAGGACGTCGTCCTGCTCGGCGCCACGGGCACCGGTAAATCGGCGACCACCGCGTGGCTGATCGAGAAGCTGCAGCGACCCACCTTGGTGATGGCGCCGAACAAGACTCTCGCCGCCCAGCTCGCCAACGAGCTGCGCGAGATGCTGCCCCACAACGCGGTCGAGTACTTCGTCTCGTACTACGACTACTACCAGCCCGAGGCCTACATCGCCCAGACCGATACCTACATCGAGAAGGACAGCTCGATCAACGACGACGTCGAGCGGCTGCGGCACTCGGCGACCTCGAGTCTGCTGTCGCGTCGCGATGTCGTCGTGGTCGCCTCGGTGTCGTGCATCTACGGCCTCGGCACGCCGCAGTCGTATCTGGATCGGTCGGTGCAGCTCGAGGTCGGGGGCGAGATCGACCGCGACGCGTTGCTGCGGTTGCTCGTCGACGTGCAGTACACCCGCAACGACATGGCGTTCACCCGTGGCTCGTTCCGCGTGCGCGGCGACACCGTCGAGATCATCCCCTCCTACGAGGAGCTGGCGATCCGCATCGAGTTCTTCGGCGACGAGATCGAGGCGCTCTACTACCTGCACCCGCTCACCGGCGATGTTGTGCGCCAAGTCGATTCGGCGCGCATCTTCCCAGCCACGCACTATGTGGCCGGGCCGGAGCGGATGGAGCGGGCGGTCGCCGACATCGAGTCCGAGCTGGCCGCGCGGCTGGAGGAATTCGAACGCCAGGGCAAGTTGCTCGAGGCGCAGCGGTTGCGCATGCGTACCGAATACGACCTGGAGATGATTCGCCAGGTCGGCTTCTGCTCGGGGATCGAGAACTATTCGCGCCACATCGACGGGCGTCCGGCGGGTTCGGCACCGGCGACGCTGCTCGACTACTTCCCGGACGATTTCCTGCTGGTGATCGACGAATCGCACGTCACGGTGCCCCAGATCGGCGGCATGTTCGAAGGTGACATGTCGCGCAAGCGCAACCTGGTCGATTTCGGTTTCCGGTTGCCCTCGGCGGTCGACAACCGCCCGCTGACCTGGGAGGAGTTCGCCGGGCGAATCGGTCAGGCGGTGTATCTGTCGGCGACTCCCGGCAACTACGAGCTGGGTCAGGTCGGCGGCGAGGTGGTCGAGCAGGTCATCCGCCCGACCGGGCTGGTCGATCCGAAGGTCGTGGTCAAGCCCACCAAGGGCCAGATCGACGACCTGGTGCACGAGATCCGTGAGCGCTCCGAGCGTAACGAGCGGGTCCTGGTCACCACGCTCACCAAGAAGATGTCCGAAGACCTCACCGACTACCTGCTCGGCCTCGGCGTGAAAGTCCGCTACCTACACTCCGAGATCGACACGCTGCGCCGCGTCGAACTGCTCCGCCAGCTGCGCCTGGGCGAATACGACGTGCTCGTCGGCATCAACCTGTTGCGCGAGGGCCTCGACCTGCCGGAAGTGTCGCTGGTGGCGATCCTCGACGCCGACAAGGAGGGCTTCCTGCGGTCGAGTACCAGCCTCATCCAGACCATCGGCCGCGCGGCGCGCAATGTGTCCGGCGAAGTGCACATGTACGCGGACAAGATCACCGACTCGATGCAGCACGCCATTTCCGAGACCGACCGTCGCCGCGCCAAACAGATCGCCTACAACACCGAACACGGTCTCGATCCGCAGCCGCTGCGCAAGAAGATCGCCGACATCCTCGATCAGGTGTATCTCGAGGCCGACGACGAGGTGGCCGTCGGTGGATCGGGTCGCAACGCCAGCCGTGGCAGGCGTGCCCAGGGCGAGCCGGGCCGGGCGGTCAGCTCGGGCATCTACGCCGAACGCGACGTGAAGTCGATGCCACGCGCCGCACTGGCCAATCTGGTCGCCGAGCTCACCGCGCAGATGATGAACGCGGCCCGCGAACTGCAGTTCGAATTGGCAGGCCGGTTGCGTGACGAGATCGCCGACCTCAAGAAGGAGCTGCGCGGCATGGACGCCGCGGGGCTCAGCTGAGCGATGTCGAGCCGAGCCCGGCGGCGAGCATCGTCAGCCCTGCTCCGCCATCCAGGCGGCGACGCGGCGGTCGGCCTCCTCCTTGGAGACGTCCTCCACACGGGTGATCACCGCCCAGCGGTGGCCGAAGGGGTCGATCACCACGCCGAAGCGGTCGCCGGTGACGAAGGTCTGCGGCTCCTCGGCGCTGCGGGCACCGTGTTCGAGCGCGCGGGCGATCACCGCGTCCACGTCGGGGCAGTAGTGCACCACCGAGGTGTGCACCCAGTCCTCGGGAGCGCGAACATTGTTGTCGGGGATGGGCATTCCGAGCTGCAGGGTGGAGTCACCGATGAGCAGTTCGGCGTGCGCGGGCTGGCCGTCGGGCTGATCGGCCCGGCTGAGCACCTTCGCCTCGAAGACCGCGGTGTAGAAGTCGATGGCCGCGTTGCCGTCCGGCACGGCCAGGAAACAGGTGATGGAGTGGTAGCCCTCCGGAACGGGCGCAACGGGATTGGTCATGACTACGATCGTGCGCCGGCGCCGACGAGCCGTCTTGTAAGAACGCGACAGAGCGGCCGGTGATGACAGCAGCGCCGGACCCCGGCGATGTGAGGGGAATCCTGCACCCGCAACAGCAGGCCAGACACCGGTCGCTGAATCGGCTCGGGGTCGGGCCCGCACTGGCCGAGTTCGCAGATCGGTATTGGGTGGTGCGTTGGGATCTGCGCGGTCAGCCCAGTTATGCGGCCGAAGTGCTGTCGTTCCCGTGTGTGAATGTCACCTTCGAACGCAGCATCACCCGTACCGGTGGCTTCGTCAACGGTGTGTGCACGACGAAGTACGTCCGCGAACTCGCCGGGGAAGGCGAAACCTTCGGTATCCGGTTCGCTCCCGGCGGTTTCGGTGCCTTCACCGGCACGGATGTCGCAGCGCTGCGCGATGATTCGGCTCCGCTGAGCGCGGTGTTGCCTGCGGCGGCGGGGCTGGCCGAACGGGTACTGGCCGAGCCGTCCGACGAGCGCAGGCGGGTCATCGTCGAGGAGTTCTTCGCGGGCCGTGGTCGCACCGACGACCCGCACTACGCGCTGGTGACGCGCATCGTCACGGCCATGGCCCACGATCCTGAGCTGACCAGGGTCGACCAGGTCACCGATCGTTTCGCGATTCCGATCCGCACCCTGCAACGGCTGTTCCGCCGCTACGTCGGCGCGGGGCCGAAATGGGTGCTGTGCCGGTTCAGGTTGCAGGACGCCGCCGATCGGCTCGCGCACGGCCGTCCTGATCTCGCGGTACTCGCCGTCGAGCTCGGCTATTTCGATCAGGCGCATTTCAGCCGCGAATTCACCGCCGAGATCGGGATGTCACCGATGGAATACGCCCGCAGCGCACAGGCGGTGAGCGCGGACTCCACCACACGGTGATCGCGTGTACAGACCCTAGAAGTAAGGGGTCTGAAATATTGACATTTTAACTTGGGGGGATGTGGCCGGTCGATAGTGTCACCGCATTCGCAGCGGCAGCCGCTGCGTGCGAGAAGTCAGGACATCATCAGTGACAACATCTTTCGACCGGACCGCGCGCCGCGGTGCCACGCTCGCGACCGCATTGGCCGCGGCGGCCCTACTCGCGCCGGGCGCGCACGCGGATATCTCGGACGGCCAACGGGTCGCTGTATCGGGCGCCGACCATCAGGTCGGCTGCTCCTACACGGTGGTCGCGGTCAACGTGGTCGGCTACAGCTCCGGCAACACCGGCGCGCCCGTGACCTTCTACGACAACGGGGCGGTGATCGACACGGTCTCGGTCCCGACCATCGGCGAGACCAAGACCACCTGGCGTCCCAGCACCGCCGGGTCGCATCAATTGACGGCCAAGGTCGACAGTTACATCAACACCTGGTGGATCACCCCCGCCACGGTGACCGTCGCCCCGAATACCGGCACCGGAAGCGCCGCCTGCGGGCTCCCCAGTTTCTCCGGCTGATGTGATCAAAGTCCTAGTCGCGCCGCACTGTTGATTGTGTTGTGATAGGCCACAATTTCTCCGATCCGGCTTCTTATCGGCGCAGGTGGATCTTCTCGACTGTCGCGAAGGACACCGTGACATCGGGTGCGAGCGTCAACACTCCCGGTGTGATCTGTTGCGATTTCTGATAAATCGGCCGGATTTGGCGTTAGGGTCGATCCAATTGCCGCACTGACGCTCGATTCCCGAGTGGTTCGGTGCTGGCACCGACCAAGTTGGAGGAGAGATGACCGCCTACCGGACCATTGTCGTCGGTACTGATGGGTCGGATTCGTCGTACGTGGCGGTGGAGAAGGCCGCGGCGCTCGCCGGGGACGCGGAGGCAACTCTCGTGCTGGCCTGCGCCTACTTCCCGACCGATGACCGCGACGTCGCCGCCGCCGCCGATGTGCTCAAGGACGAGGCCTACCAGGTCCGTGGCTCGGCCCCGACCAACGAGATCCTGCTCGTCGCCCGGGAGAAGGCCTTGGCCGCCGGTGCGAAGAACATCGTCGACCGTGCGATCGTCGGCGAACCGGTCGATTCGCTGCTCGACCTCGTCAACGAGGTCGACGCCGACCTGCTCGTCGTCGGTAACCGAGGCCTCAACACCCTCACCGGCCGCCTGCTCGGCTCCGTCCCCTCGGACGTGGCGCGCAAGTCCCGTTCGGACGTGCTGATCGTGCACACCGTCCGCTAGTTCGAGATGACGAAGGCCCCTGACCGAGCCACGGTCAGGGGCCTTCGTCGCGTCTCATGCCGGTTCGAGCGAGGACAGGACCTCGGGCAGCTCCTCGGTGTGTACTACCGCGAGTCGCTGGGTCGCGCGGGTCAGCGCGACGTACAGGTCGTTGAGACCGCGCGGAGACTCGTCCAGGATCGCCTGTGGCTCCACCAGATACACGCGGTCGAACTCGAGGCCCTTCGCGTCGTGCACGGTGAGTACCTGAACGGATTCGCCTGCCAGCGAAGACAATTCGGCCACCAGGGTCGCGGGAGCGAGGACCGCGGAGGTGCCCGGACCGTTCTCGGCTTCGAGCAGCCGTGCCAGTTCGCCGGTGACGTCGGCGGGCGACACCCGGTAGGCGCGGGCAGGATTGCCGGTCTCGCGGACCGAACGCGGCACCTTGGTACCGGGATCGATCGCGGCGAGCACGTCGGCCGCGACGGCCATGATCTCGGCGGGGGTGCGGTAGTTCACCGTGAGCTCGGTGAGCTTCCAGCGTTGTGCCACATAGGGTTCCAGCGCCCGCTGCCAGGACGACGCGCCCGCCGGATCGCCGGTCTGGGCGACATCGCCGACGACGGTGATCCAGCGATTCGGGATGCGCCGCATCACCATTCGCCACGCCATCGCCGAGAGCTCCTGGGCCTCGTCGACGATCACGTGGCCGTAGGTCCAGGTGCGGTCGCCCGCGGCACGTTCGGCGGTGGTCTGCCGGTTGCCGAATTCCTGGCGCTGGGCCAGCTGGGAGGCATCGATCAGGTCATAGGCCATGAGGATCTCGGGATCGAGCTCGTCCTCGATGTCCTGGGGCGCGGAGCCGGTGAGGATGTCGAGGGCGTCCTGGGCCTCGGCGAGCTGGGCGCGCCAGCGGCGCCGTGATCGTTCGCGTTCCTCGGTGTCGTCGACCCCGAGCAGTTCGGCCAGTTCGTCGAGCAGCGGGGCATCGGCCGCGCCGAAGGTCCCGTCGTCGGAACGCACCAGCTCGGCGCGATCGTCGGGGCCAAGTGTCTTGGCGGCGCGGTCGAGGCGGGCCGGGTCGGCGAGCAGGTCGGCGAGCACTTCCTGGGGCGAGAGCACCGGCCACAGCGCGCTGATCGCCGCCTGCACGTGCGGGTCGGCGCGCATCTCGTCACCGATCTCGCTGAGGTCGGCGGCACTGAGCAGGCTCGTGCCGCCGGACAGGTCGGCGCCCATCGTCGCGGCGAGCTGATCGGTGAGCGCGTCGATCACCGACGACGCGAAGATCGGCCTGGCCAGATTGTGCGGGCGACGTGAGGAGCGGGCGCGGCCACGCGCGCGGGTCGCGATCTTGCGATCCAGCGTCACCGGATAGCCGTCGAAAGCCAGGCGCACCGGCTCCGACGGCACTTCCTGGCGGTCGCGCACGGCCTGCTTGAGCACCTCGAGCATGTCGAGGGATCCCTTGACCTCGCCGGCGCGCAGCGAATCCTCGCGCACCGCCTTCACTCCCGGATACAGGTCGCCGATGGTCGACAGCAGCACACCGGTCTCGCCGAGGGAGGGCAGCACCTGACCGATGTAGTCGAGGAACGTGGCGTTCGGGCCGATGATCAGCACGCCGCTCTTGGCCAGTTGCTGGCGGTAGGTGTAGAGCAGGAACGCCGCGCGATGCAGCGCGACCGCGGTCTTGCCGGTGCCCGGCCCGCCCTGCACCACGAGCACGCTCTTGTGCTCGGAGCGGATGATCGCGTCCTGCTCGCTCTGGATCGTCTCGACGATGTCGTTCATGTGCCCGGTGCGGGCGGCATTGAGCGCCGACAGCAGCGCGCTCTCGCCACCGACACCGTCGTCGGTGCCGACCACGCCGTCGCGTCGGGCGGCGTCGAGGTCGAGGTACTCGTCGTTGATCGCGGTCACCGCGCGGTTGCGCGAACGGATGTGCCTGCGGCGCGTGACGTCTTCGGGATTGGCGGTGGTGGCCAGGTAGAAGGGCCGGGCCAGCGGAGCGCGCCAGTCGAGCAGCAGCGGCTCGTAGTCGTTGTCCTCGTCGAGGATGCCGAGCCTGCCGATGTAGCGCGCCTCCTTCTCGGCGCCGTCGAGGTCGATGCGGCCGAAACACAGACCGTGCTCGGCGGCGTCGTACTTGGACAGGTCCTCGCTGTAGAGCTGGGTGAACGACTCGCGCTCACTGCGCGCCTGCGGTGTGCCGTCGGCCTCGAGCAGCACGGTCTTGAGCCGGTTCTGCGCGTACTCGCGCATGCCGTCGAGCCGGTCGTAGAGCACCGAGAGGTACTGCTGCTCCTGTTCGATCTCGCGGTCGTGCGCGGCCGGAGAGGCGTCGGCGAGGCGGTCGGGCAAAACAGGACTCCTTTTTTCGCCGGTTTGTCACCGCGTTGAGAACAAGATTGTCGAGTCTACGTGTGCGCGGGCGTGGTCGCCGCGCCCGGGAAGACTTCGTCGCCGAGAACCGGGGTGAAGTGTTCGACCACCGGGAAAGGCTCATAGAAAGGGTGCAACAGCGCACGCCAGCGCTGGTATTCCGGCGACTCACGGAATCCCACCGTGTGGTCGCTCAGGTGCTCCCAGCGCACCAGCAGCAGGTAACACTCGGGCCGCTCGACGCAGCGCGACAACGACAACCCGCCGAAACCGGGCATGGCCGCGATGATCGGATGCGCTTGCGCGAAGGCCGCTTCGAAAGCGGCGGCGGCATCGGGACGAACGGGTAACAACGCGTGTTCGACGATCACGCCGATCAGTCTGTCAGGAGGCGTGGGTGTTGTTCGAGCGTCGATTCTGACCGAGACCGAGCTCACGATGGGCCGACGGCTTGTCGCGGTACATCGCCACGTCGGCATCGTGCAGCACGGCCTCGGGGGTGCGGTGTTCGTGCGGGCCGAGTTCGGTGATGCCGACCGAGGCGCTCACCTCGAGGCGGTGACCGCTGGCGATGATCGGTTCCGACATCGTGGCGCGCAGCCGCTCGACCAACGCGGGTAGGTCCGCGCGCTGCGGGTGCCCGGCCAGCAGCACCAGGAATTCGTCACCGCCCAGGCGCCCCACCAGGTCTTCGCTGCGCAATGCCTGCTGTAGCCGCTGGGCGACGATCTGCAACACCGTGTCGCCGATGGCGTGCCCGAGGGTGTCGTTGATCGCCTTGAAACCGTCGAGGTCGATGAACAGCACGGTGGTGACCAGGCTGCCGCCCTCGTAGGCCAGCGCCGAGGACAGTTGCGACAGGATCAGCGAACGGTTCGCGAGCCCGGTCAACGCGTCGTGGGTGGCCTGGTATTCGAGCTGGCGCCTGCTGGCCCGGTACTCGGTGATATCGGCGAACGAGGACACTCCCGAGGAATCCCGACTGTCCGGGTTGAGCAGCCTGCAGTTGCACGACACCCACACCTGGTGCCCGTCGGCGCGCTCCACACCGAAGACGAAATGGGTCACCACCTCGCCGGTCGCGAGGGTGTGCGCCATCGGATGCTCGCCGGGCGGCAACGGCTGCCCGTCGCTGTCGACCATCCGCATCGGCAGGTCGTCGAAGAGCCGCCCGAGCACGGGTTCGGCGTCGTCGATGCCGAGTATGCGTTTGCCCGCCGGATTGATCGACTCGAGCCGACCCCGCCGGTCGACGACGAGCACGCCCTCTTCCAGTTGGGACACCACGGTCGTGAAATACGCTTCCGCCTGCCGTGCCGAGGCTTCGGCGGCGCGCTGCGCGGTGAGATCGTGCACCACCACCTGATAGGCCAGCTCGCCTTTCCACACGGTGAGCACCGACACCGTCTGCACCGGCACCGTGCGCCCGTCCACCCGCACCAGGTCCATGTCGGTGGGTGGCGACGCCGAGCCCTCGGCGGTGAGCTTGGCGATCCGGTCGAGCATGGCCGGCACGGAATCGGGATGGACGAAGCGGGTGATCGACAACCCCAGCAGGTCTTCGGCAGAGCGGGCGCCGAGCAGGCGCACCATGGCCGGATTGACGTAGACGATGGTCCCCGATTCGTGCACGCAGATGGCGTCGGGGGTGTGTTCGACCAGCGATCGGTAGCGCTGCGCGAGCTGTTCGGCGCTCGCCGCGTCGGTCCTTCCTTCTCCCATTGCGCAACCCCCGATCTGGGCCTGGTCTGCGGACGGCATACCGGACTAGTCTGGTGATCCTTCATGAAATTCCGCGAGGAGCGATGTGACACACGACGTGCTCACGGGCGGCATGACCCACCGAATCGATTCTATGTCGATAGCAGGCATCGGTGTCGTCTCCGGTTACGGATGGGGCCGCGAATTCCTGTGGCAGGGATTGATGGGGGGAAAACCGGCGGCCCGTTTGTACCCCGGCTACGGGCCGGGACGTGATCAGCAGGCCTGGGTCGGGCGTATTCCCGACGGCGGTGACCCGGCCTACGGCAGCGGTGTGTTCGGGCGTGCCGTGCAGGCGGCGGCCGCCGAGGCGATCGCCGACGCGCAGGCGCGTGGGTGGCGCCGCGACGGGCGCACCGTCGGTCTGGTCCATGCGTTCACGTTGGGCGATGTCGCCGACTGGCGAGATTTCTACCTCGTCGACGACGGCCACCGGCGCACCCGCGACTATCTGCGGATGCTGCCGTCGACACCGATCTCGGTGGTGATGCAGGAGTTCGGTTTCCACGGGCCCGCGATGAACGTGTCGGCGGCCTGCAGCTCGGGCAATGTCGGCGTGCTGACAGCGAAGATGTGGCGCGATGCCGGCCTGGTCGACGATGTGCTGTGCGTCACCACCGACGTCTCGGCCACCCCGGAAATGCTCGAACACTTCGTCGGCATGGGTGCCGCGGTCGCCGACGTCGACCCGTTCACCGCGTGCAGGCCCTTTCAGGAGGGCACGCTCGGATTCACCATGGCCGAAGCGTCGGTGGCGATGCT
This sequence comes from Nocardia sp. NPDC058633, assembly GCF_042717045.1. Classification (NCBI taxonomy): domain Bacteria; kingdom Bacillati; phylum Actinomycetota; class Actinomycetes; order Mycobacteriales; family Nocardiaceae; genus Nocardia; species Nocardia sp. NPDC058633. Next base: position 83,125 of record NZ_JBHXRA010000015.1, on the reverse strand, counting down.
GCTGACCGACGCGGCCGAGCTGCCCTACGCACGAGTTCTCGGCGGCGCGATGACCAACGACGCCTTCCATGTCGTGTCGGTGGATCCCGTGCACGCCCAGATCATCGCCTGCGCCGAGCGCGCACTCTCGAATGCCGGGTTGGCCGCCGCCGACGTGGCCTATGTCAACGCGCACGGCACCGGCACCCGGCAGTGTGACGCCGCCGAACGCGACCTGCTGACCACCGTCTTCGACGACCGTCCCGCCATCACCGCGCTCAAGCCACTCGCCGGGCACTGCCAGGGCGCGTCCGCGGCGATCGAAGTCGCCGCGATCGCCCTGTCCTACGACCGTGGCATCGCCGCGTCGGCGCCGATCATGGCGCCCGCGCATCCGCGGTTGCTCGACGGCCCGACTCCGATGAGCGACAGCCCGACCCTGAAACTGTCGATGGGCATGGGCGGCAACAACGCCGCCGTGGTGCTGGCCCCCGCCTGACTCAGTCCTCGCCGGTCTCGGGCCCGCCCGCGAGGGCGAAACCGCCGGTGGTCGGTGCGTCCTGGGGCAGTGGCACCGCCCAGCGCAGCCGCGTGCCCGGCATCTCGGGGTGGTTGCCGTCGGCGTCGGCGCGCTTGGCAGGCCCGATCTCGAAGCGCCCGCCCGACTCCTGCGCGCGCTGCTCGAGATTGCGCAGCCCGCTGCGGATCACATGGTTCGGGATGCCCCAACCGTTGTCGGACACCGTGATCACCAGATCGTCGGCCACCTCGATCACGATCGCGACGGTGTCGGCGCCGGAATGGCGCACCGCGTTGCTCACCGCCTCGCGCACCACCGCCTCGGCGTGATCGGCCAGCTGCGAATCGAGCACCGACAGCGGGCCCGACACCTGGATCGTCGCGCGCAGGGCGATGTCGGCGGTCTGGCGCCGGATCGCGACCTCGAGGCGCTGCTGCAGCCCTTCGCTGTGGCCGGAGCCGCTGGCGTGCAGGTCGAAGATGGAGGTGCGGATCTCCTGCACCACCTCCTGTAGATCCATGATCACCGTCGAAAGTCTTTGCCGCACTTCGGGAACCACTGCTTTGGGCATGGTCGCCTGCACGGTGAGGCCGATCGCGAACAGCCGTTGGATCACGTGATCGTGCAGGTCACGCGCGATCCGGTCGCGGTCGGCGACGAGGTCGAGTTCCCGCATCCGCTGCTGCGCGTCGGCCAGCCGTACCGCCAGCGCGGCCTGATCGCAGAACGCCGCCGTCAGCTCGAGCATCTCGTCGGAGTACGGTGCGAAACCCGGCGGCCGGAAGGTCACCAGGACGCCGAGGGTGGCGTCGGGTGTGCACAGCGGCAGCACGAGAGCCGGTCCGGCGCCGGGTAATTCGGCCACCGGGAACTCGACGCCCAAGGTCACTTCCGACACATCGTCGAAGCGCAGTGGGGTGCGTCTGCTGAACGCGTCGCCCACCACCGTGCCCGCGATCGGGATGGTCTGCCAGTCCTGCCCCGCGTCCGGGCCCGTCCACTGCGTGACCACCAATTCGCTGATCTCGCCCGGCAATTCGTCGGGGACGGGCACCGAGGCGAGAAACGCCTGATGCGATCCGGTGAGCTTGCGCGCGTGATCGACCACATGACCGAGCACGCGATCGGATTCGGTCCCGGCCAGGAATTCGGTCGCGATATCGCGGGTGGCCTCGATCCAGGCCTGTCTGGTGCGTGCCTGTTCGTAGAGTCGCGCGTTGTCGACCGCGATGCCCGCCGCGGCCGCCAGCGCGAGCACCAGGACTTCGTCTTCCTCGGTGAACGGCTGCCCGTCGGACTTCTCGGTCAGATAGAGACTGCCGAACACCTCGTCCCGAATACGTACGGGCACACCGAGAAACGTGTGCATCGGCGGATGACCCACCGGAAAACCGATCGAGGATTCGTGCTGGGTGAGGTCGGCCAGGCGCAGCGGCGCCTTGTGCGCGAACACCGCGCCGAGTACGCCGTCGCCCGCGGGTAATCGCGCGATCCGGTCGCGGATCTGATCCGGCATGCCCTCGTCGATGAACTGCGCGACCTGCTGGTCGTGGCCGCGCACCGCCAGCGCGCCGTAGCGGGCGTCGACCAGGCTCATCGCGGTCCGCACAATGGTGCGCAGGGTCTCGTCCAGGTCGAGACCCGCGGTGACCGTGAGCATGGCCTCGACGAGGCCGTCCATCCGATCGCGCGAACCGATCATCACTTCGACCCGATCGGCGACCTCGCCGAGCAGACTGCGCAACATCTGCCGCGACACCGTCTGGTCAGCCGAATAGCGGCCGCCCCGACCGTCGTTCGCCATCGCAGTACCCCGTCTTCGCAGCTCCTCGAGTGAGTCCACACAAAGTCTAGTCCGCAAGGTGGGGACTTTCGGCCCTTCACTCGCACCGGCGGTAGTGGTGGCATTGGGCACCGGGAATTGGGATCGAGAAGTGGGGCACATGATGAATTCGTTGTCGAGCACCCAGCACTGGACGACCGCCGCGGACCCGGAGCTTGCCGTGACCACGCGTGGCGAAGTGCCGGCCCAGGACGTCACCCGCGCTGTCCGTGCCATCACTCGCGTCATGCGCAGGCATCACCTCGACAGTCCTGCCAGAGTGCGCGTCACCGCACCGCAGGGCTTCGACGAGCCGACCTTGGTGCAGGCCAATATTCGCACCAACGACACCTTCACCCGAGTACAGGTCACCGGCCCCGGCGGATTCGCCGTCACCTTCGCCGCCGAACGGCTCGACCGCCAGCTCGCCCGGCGCGCGGGCAAGGAATCGCGCGGCGCGTGGCCCGATCCGGCCCGTCGGCCGCTGGCCCAGATCACCGAGACGCGCCCGATCATCCGCCGCAAGGACTGTGCCCTGATGACCGGCACGCCGCTGGAAGCCAGCACCGTCCTGGACGCGATGGACTACGACGCGTATCTGTTCACCGATGCCGACACCGGCGAGGACGCCATCGTCACCTGGGCCGACCCGCACGGTGTCGCGCTGGCCAGGCAGCGGCTCACCGCTGCGGCGGACCCGTCGGTCGAGTTGCCGCTCACGGCGAGCGCGATGCCGGTGCGAGTGGTTCAGGACGCGGCTCCTGTCTTCGCCGAGGACGAGGCCTCCGACGCGCTGTGCGCCGCGGGGCTGCCCTACCTGTTCTTCACCGACAGCCACACCGGCCGCGGCAACCTGCTCTACCGCCGCTACGACGGGGACCTGACCATCGTCGTCCCGTCCTGATTCCTCACGGTTCGCGCAGCTTCGTCGCCAGGACGGCGGCCTGGGTGCGCCGTTCGACCCCGAGTTTCGCCAGCAGTCGCGACACATAGTTCTTCACCGTCTTCTCCGCGAGGAACATGCGCGCGGCGATCTGCCGGTTGGTCAGACCCTCGCCGAGTAATTCGAGTAGGCGGCGTTCCTGGTCGGTGAGCCCGGCCAGCGGCCCGGAGGGTTCGGCGCTGCGGCGCAGCCGGGCGCGCAGGGCATCGGCCGCGCGGGTGTCGAGCAGCGAGTGGCCCGCGCCGACCTGTTTGATCGCGTCGGCCAGCTTCATCCCGTCGATGTTCTTCACCACATAGCCACTGGCACCGGCCAGGATGGCGTCGAGCATGGCGTGCTCGTCGGAGAACGAGGTCAGGATGAGACAGCGCAGGTCGTCGAACTCGGCCAGGAGGTTGCGGCACAGCTCGATGCCGTTGCCGTCGGGTAAGCGCACATCGAGGACCGCGACATCGGGGCGGGCCTCGCGAATGCGCACCATCGCCTCGGCGACTCCGCCCGCCTGACCGATCACAGTGAGTTCTGGATCACCTTCGAGCAGGTCGATCAACCCACGCCGGACGATCTCGTGGTCGTCGACCAGGAACACCTCGAGCACTCCGGCTCCTTCATCATGTCGAACGATTCCCACCTGTCGTCAAACATAATCCGCATTCCCGAAACAGCGGGCGTGGATTGGGAACTCGGCCCGCGCGACCCGGCCGCGAGGAGGGGTCGCCGCGAACCGGCGGTTCGCGGCCGCCTCGCTGTTCTGGTGTCGTCGCGTAGGCGACGAAGGGGGTGAGCAACAGTGCCCGAACCCGGAATCGGCGGGGCCGCGAACTCGAGCGCACCAGCGCTCCAGCCGAATCTGTCGGACCCCGCGCCTAGCATTGTCAGCGGGGGATCATGTCCGGTCGGCGGATGACGATGGAGAAGGGATTCACCAGGTGGCGGAACGCCTCACTGTGCGCGGAGCTCGGGAACACAACCTGAAAGGGGTAGACCTGGATTTGCCGCGCGACAGCCTGATCGTGTTCACCGGTCTGTCCGGTTCCGGGAAGTCGAGCCTGGCGTTCGACACGATTTTCGCCGAGGGGCAGCGCCGCTACGTCGAGTCGCTGTCGGCCTACGCGCGACAGTTCCTCGGGCAGATGGACAAGCCGGATGTCGACTTCATCGAGGGCCTCTCGCCCGCGGTGTCGATCGACCAGAAGTCGACCAACCGCAACCCGCGGTCCACGGTCGGCACCATCACCGAGGTCTACGACTACCTGCGCCTGCTCTACGCCCGCGCGGGTACGCCGCACTGCCCGGTGTGTCACGAGCTGATCGAAAAGCAGAGCCCGCAACAGATCGTCGACCAGGTGCTCGCCATGGACGACGGCCTCAAATTCCAGGTGCTCGCGCCGGTGGTGCGCACCCGCAAGGGCGAGTTCGTCGACCTGTTCGACCAGCTCAAGACCCAGGGCTATTCGCGCGTGCGGGTCGACGGTGTGGTGTATCCGCTCACCGATCCGCCGAAGCTGAAGAAGCAGGAGAAGCACGACGTCGAGGTGGTGGTCGACCGCCTCTCGGTCAAGGCCGCTTCCAAGCAGCGCCTCACCGACTCGATCGAGACCGCGCTGCGCCTGGCCGACGGCATCGTCGTGCTCGATTTCGTCGACCGCGACGAGCACGCCCACGACCGTGAGCGCCGCTTCTCCGAACGCCTGGCCTGCCCCAACGGTCACCCGCTGGATATCGAAGACCTCGAGCCCCGCTCGTTCTCGTTCAACTCGCCCTACGGCGCCTGCCCCGACTGCACCGGCCTCGGCATCCGCAAGGAGGTCGACCCGGAACTCGTGGTGCCCGACCCGGACCTGAGCCTGGCCGAGGGCGCGATCGCCCCGTGGTCGCGCGGGCAGACCGCGGAATACTTCAACCGGTTGCTCTCCGGCCTGGCCGAGGCAGTCGGCTTCTCCATGGATACCCCGTGGCGCGAGCTGCCGACGAAGGCGCGCAAGGCGGTGCTGGAAGGCAGCTCCGACCAGGTACACGTGTCCTACACCAATCGCTACGGCCGCAAGCGCTCCTACTACGCCGATTTCGAAGGCGTGATGCCGTTCCTGCAGCGGCGCATGGACAACACCGAGTCCGAGCAGATGAAAGAGCACTACGACGGCTACATGCGGGATGTGGCGTGCCCGGTCTGCAACGGCTCCCGGCTGCGCCCGGAGATCCTGGCCGTCACCCTGGCCGCGGACGGCACCGACAAGTCGATCGCCGAGGTCAGCGAGCTGTCCATCGGTGATTGCGCGCACTTCCTGAACTCGCTCACGCTGGGGGAGCGCGAGGCCGCGATCGCCGGTCAGGTGCTCAAGGAGATCCAGGCCAGGCTCGGGTTCCTGCTCGATGTCGGTCTGGAGTATCTGACGCTCTCGCGCGCCGCCGCGACTCTGTCCGGTGGTGAGGCACAGCGCATCCGGCTGGCCACCCAGATCGGTTCGGGCCTGGTCGGTGTCCTCTATGTCCTCGACGAGCCGTCGATCGGCCTGCATCAGCGCGACAACCGCAGGCTCATCGAGACGCTGCTGCGTCTGAAGAAGCTGGGCAACACCCTGATCGTCGTCGAGCACGACGAGGACACCATCCGTGCCTCGGACTGGGTGGTCGACATCGGTCCGCTCGCCGGCGAACACGGTGGCCGGGTGGTGCACAGCGGCCCCTATGCCGAACTACTCGAGGTGCCCGAATCCCTCACCGGCGCTTACCTTTCGGGCCGCGAGCAGATCGAGCTGCCCCTGGTGCGCCGTGCGATCGACAAGAAGCGCAGGCTCACCGTCGTCGGCGCCACCGAACACAATCTGCAAAACGTCGATGTGGCGTTCCCGCTGGGTGTGCTCACCGCCGTCACCGGTGTCTCGGGCTCGGGCAAGTCGACCCTGGTCAACGACATCCTGGCCACCGTGCTGGCCAACAAGCTCAACGGTGCCCGCCAGGTGCCGGGCAGGCACACCAGGATCAACGGCCTCGACAACCTCGACAAGCTGGTGCAGGTCGACCAGTCGCCGATCGGTCGCACCCCGCGCTCGAATCCCGCCACCTACACCGGCGTCTTCGACAAGATCCGCACCCTGTTCGCCTCCACCACCGAGGCGAAGGTCCGCGGCTACCAACCGGGACGGTTCTCGTTCAACGTCAAGGGCGGCCGCTGCGAAGCCTGCTCGGGCGACGGCACGCTCAAGATCGAGATGAACTTCCTCCCCGACGTCTACGTCCCCTGCGAGGTCTGCCACGGTGCCCGCTACAACCGGGAAACCCTGGAGGTGCACTACAAGGGCAAGACCATCGCCGAGGTGCTCGACATGCCGATCGACGAGGCCGCCGACTTCTTCGAGGCGATCACCTCGATCCACCGCTACCTCAAGACTCTGGTCGAGGTCGGCCTGGGCTACGTGCGACTCGGCCAGAGCGCGCCGACTCTGTCCGGTGGTGAGGCCCAGCGGGTGAAACTGGCCGCTGAACTGCAGAAACGATCCGCTGGGCGGACGGTCTACATCCTGGACGAACCGACCACCGGTCTGCACTTCGAGGACATCCGCAAGCTGCTCAAGGTGATCAACGGTCTGGTCGACAAGGGCAACACGGTGATCGTCATCGAGCACAACCTCGATGTGATCAAGACCGCCGACTGGGTCATCGACATGGGCCCCGAGGGCGGTTCCGGCGGCGGCACCGTGGTCGCCACCGGCACGCCCGAGGACATCGCCGCGGTGTCGGACAGCTACACCGGTCAATTCCTCGAAGGGGTCCTGGCCGCGCCGACGCCGAAGAAGCCCGCGGCGAAGAAGGCAGCCAAGAAAGCCGCCCCCGCGGCGAAGAAGGCGCCGGCGGAGACACCTACGGCCAAGCGGTTGGCGCGAAAGGCAGCCGCGCTGCGCTGAGCCCGGCTACCGTCCTTCCGAGACGTTCCGACAGGGACTTTCCGAAAGCGCCACGAAGTGAAACGGCCGTGGGTAACATTCGCCTCACCGTCCCCGGAATACCGGGTCGTGGCGGTTTGTCGACGGCTCGATCGTCGTGTAGTTCGAAAGGAACGTCCTCATGGATGAAGCCACCACGGCGCTCATCGCCCAGATTCTCGGTTTCCTCGCCGGCGGCTCCTCGGTGGCTTACGAGCCCACCAAGCCGACTGTCTGATCCGCGGAATCGAAAGGAAAGCCTGAAATGGATACCGGAAGCTCGGCGCTGTTCGCCGCAATCGCCAACATGATCACCTCCGGCTCGGCCGTGTCGGTCACCCCCGGCGGCCCCACTCCGACCCCCGTGGTCTGAGTCGCGACGCTCGTTCGCCGCACAGAAAAGATCCGCCGACGCGATCGCGTCGGCGGATCTTTTCGTCGACAGGTCTCAGTGCACCGGACCGGTGTACTTCTCGCCCGGGCCCATCCCCGGCGCGTCCGGCACCGAGGACGCCTCACGGAACGCGCGCTGCAGCGCCTGCAATCCCTCGCGGATCGGTCCCGCGTGCGGGCCGAGGTACTCCACCGACGCCGTGACCAGCCCGGCCAGTGCGGTGATCACCCGGCGCGCCTCGTCGAGGTCCACGCCCGCGCCCGAGTTCGGGGTGTCCCCGGCCAGGCCGAGCTTCTCCGCGGCCGAGCTCATCAGCATCACGGCGGCGCGGCTGATCACCTCGACGGCGGGGATGTCGGCCAGGTCGCGCACGGGTGGATCGAGCTCGTCAGTCATGCTGATCAGGCTATAGCGAGCCCGATTCCGAATCCTCGCGCCCGGCCGATTCGGTGATAGCCCAACGCCATGCTAGGCTTTTCGCTGACGACCGCCCCTGGATGTGTCATGCATCCATGGGGCAGATAAGTGGAGCCCGACTCCCACCGTTACCGGCGAGCGATCGTTCGGATCAAACGGTCCCGGTCACCCGCTCATTGTGGCGGGTTTCCCGTGTGCCTCGCACGCGGGGGTCGACAGCCGAGCTCGTGAGAGCGTTGGCTGTGGGCGATCGGTCGACATCGGGCCCCGTCGCGGAAATCCGCAGCGGGGCTTTCGTGTTGAAACAGGGGTTGCAGTTATTGCGTGCGGTCGTTAAGACGACACCGCTTGACCTAGGAGGCCCCATCAGCACTGAGACCCGCATCAACGATCGCATCCGTGTTCCCGAGGTTCGTCTCATCGGACCCGGCGGCGAACAGGTTGGGATCGTGCGTGTTGAAGATGCACTACGCGTCGCGCTCGAAGCCGACCTCGACCTCGTCGAGGTAGCACCCGATGCCCGTCCGCCGGTCTGCAAGATCATGGACTACGGCAAGTTCAAGTACGAGACCGCGCAGAAGGCGCGCGAGTCCCGCAAGAACCAGGTCCAGACCGTGATCAAGGAGCAGAAGCTCCGCCCGAAGATCGACGACCACGACTACGAGACCAAGAAGCGCAACGTTGTTCGCTTCCTCGAAGCCGGGTCCAAGGTCAAGGTCACGATCATGTTCCGCGGTCGTGAGCAGTCGCGTCCCGAACTCGGCTTCCGGCTGCTCCAGCGTCTGGGCTCCGATGTTGCCGATCTCGGCTTCGTGGAGACCTCGGCCAAGCAGGACGGCCGCAACATGACCATGGTCCTCGCTCCCCACAAGGGCGCGAAGACGCGGGTGAAGGCCCAGCAGGACTCTTCGGCCCCGGCGGCAGTTCGCCAGCCGACCGGTCCCGCGAGTGCCGAACCGGCCGCGCCGGTCGAGTCGGCAGCACCGGTCGAGCAGGCCGCGCCTGCCGAGCAGGCTGCGCCGGCCGACCCGCAGTAAACGATTTCAACGACTAGATAGAGGAATCCATGCCGAAGAACAAGACCCACAGCGGCGCCAAGAAGCGATTCAAGGTGACCGGCCGGGGCAAGCTGCTTCGCGAGCAGGCGAACCGTCGCCACCTCCTGGAGCACAAGTCCTCTCGCCGGACTCGTCGTCTGGAAGGCACGGAGTCCGTCGCTTCCGTCGACGTCCCCCGCGTGAAGCGGCTGCTGGGTCTCGCCTGACCTTCGGGTCACGCAGGACCGTCGCAACCCGACGATTCCGCGGCCGGGATAACCGGACGCCGACAACTACCGAATTCGGGCGCCGCCGCGCCCCCAGATGATCAAGGACTACCAAAGTGGCACGCGTCAAAAGGGCCGTCAACGCTCAGAAGAAGCGCCGTTCCATCCTCGAGGCCTCCAAGGGCTACCGGGGCCAGCGTTCGCGCCTGTACCGCAAGGCCAAGGAACAGCAGCTCCACTCGCTGACCTACGCCTACCGCGACCGCAAGGCGCGCAAGGGTGACTTCCGCAAGCTGTGGATTGCTCGTATCAACGCCGCCGCGCGTCTGAACGACATCACCTACAACCGCTTCATCCAGGGCCTCAAGGCCGCTGGTGTCGAGGTGGACCGCAAGATCCTCGCCGAGCTCGCGGTCTCCGACGCCGAGGCCTTCGCCGGCCTGGTGGCTGTCGCCAAGGCCGCGCTGCCTGCCGACGTCAACGCCCCGGCCACCGCTGCCTGAGCTTGACAACACACCGCGATCTGCCGGAACGACCCGTGGACGCGCTCTCCGAGCGCAATCCGCGGGTCGTTTCCGCTGTCAAGCTCCAGCGCGCGTCCCAACGCCGCAAGTCCGGCCTGTTCCTCGCCGAGGGCGCCAACGCCGTGTCCGCCGCGCTGGAGACCGGCCGCGTCCGCGAAATCTTCTATTCTCTCGCCGCCGCGGGCCGGGACAACGCATTGATCGCCGGTGCCACCGCCGACGGCATCCGCACCACGCTGGTCAACGATCGCGCCGCCGAACATCTCGGCGAAACCGTGACGGCACCGGGTCTGGTGGCCGTGTGCGAGACGCTCGACGTCCCACTCGGCGAAATCCTCGACCGTGGTCCACGCATGCTCGCGGTCCCCGTCGAGATCGCCGAACCGGGCAATGCGGGCACTCTGATCCGGGTGGCCGACGCGGTCGGCGCCGACGGGGTGGTGCTCGCGGGCGACACCGTCGACCCGCACAACGGCAAATGCGTGCGCGCCAGCGCGGGCAGCCTGTTCCACGTCCCGGTAGCCCGCAGCCGCGATATCACCGCGACCCTCGACGCGATCTCCGCCGCGGGCGTGACGATCCTCGCTACCGCCGCCGACGGCGAAGTCGACCTCGATTCCGCCGACCACATCCTCAGCGGTCCCGTCGCCTGGCTCTTCGGCAACGAGGCACACGGCCTCGATCCCGCCGTCGCCGCCCGCGCCGACCATCGCATCCGTATCCCCATCCATGGCCGCGCCGAAAGCCTGAATCTCGCTGCGGCGGCGGCTATCTGCCTCTACGCCGGCGCCCGCGTCCAGCACGCGAAGTAGGGCGAGGGCCGCCCGGTATCGATCGCGCAGGGGTGGATGCGGCACTAGACTCGGGTAACGATGTCCTGCGCTACCGAGGAAGTGCCGCTATGACCGCGACTCCCGATCCCGACGGACTGCGTCTCAGCGACGGCGAACGGACGCACGCGCTCGACGTGCTCGGCAAGCACTTCGCCGACGGGCGGCTCGACGTCGCCGAATTCTACGACCGCTCGGGCGCCGTCGCCGCGGCCCGCACCTTCGCGGCACTGGCCGAACCGTTCCACGGTTTGCCCGGCGGCGTGCCGCTGACCAGGATGGACGGACGGTTGGTCGCGGTGTCCGCTGCTGACGGCACCGTGTCGAAGAGCAGCGACGGAAAGGTCGAGGCCTCCACCGCGGCAGCCGAACTCTCCGCGCTGCGTGCTCGCGGTGACACGGTCGCCTCGATCGACTGGATCATCGTCGGTATCACCCTGATCAGTTTTCTCGTGTTGCAGGTGATCGTCGGGTGGGACTACGCCTGGATCGTGTGGCCGTCGCTGATCATCACGCTGAGCATTCCGCGAATGATCCTGCGGTTCAGCGATTCCGACGAAAAAGTCTATGAGGACCTGAAGAAGGCCGACAACAAGGCCAGGAAGAAGCGGCTCGCGGAGGCCGCGAAACGAATCCGGGAACTCGAAGACGGCCAGAAGTAGCGGGCCCGCCCCGGCTCACGACGGTGCGCTCCCGGTCCCGGAATTGCTCGATCTGAGCACGGCCGACCGGCCTCAGCACGCGGGTGTGGTGGCGTTGCGCAGGTCGGTGAGGATTTCGGTGGCCCAGGGGAGGGGGATCGCCTCGCTGCCCGCGACCTGCATCGCGGTCATGATCGTGAGCAGCATCCCGGTCGCGACGAAGCGACGTGATTCGAGGGTGTCGGCGCCGGTGAGCTCGGCGATCAGGCGATAGATACGCCCGAAACGTTCCCGCATGTGGTCACCGATCGCCGGATCCGCGCTGGCGGCGGCGCCGTGCAGCAGGACAAGGGGTAGTTCGCGTTCGGCCAGGAAGACATCGAAGCTGTGGCCGAGGGTGCGCAGTGCCTCCGCGGTGTCGGCGTCGGGGGCGATATCGGCGTCGCGGAACACCTGCTCGATGCGAGTGCACACCTCGAGCAGGCAGGCGAGGAACAGGTGCTGCTTGGTGCCGAACAGGCGGATCACGTAGGGCTGCGACACCCCGGCGCGCCTGGCGATCTCATCGGTTTTCGTTGCGGCATAACCGGAGTCGGCAAACGCGTGGATCGCGGCCTCGAGTACCTGCGCGCTGCGCTCGGACGCGGTCATCCGGGTTCTCGTCATCGGTGACGCTGCCTCCTCGGTTGATTGCCTCTTGACATGTTATCAGCCGATGCATAACCATGGACAAGAAGTTATCAGTCAATAACAACTAAAGGGCTGGGCATGACGCAGACACTCGAATCCGGCGACCCGCGAGCGGACGCGGTGCCGCCGAACACCGGAGCGAAGAGCAAGCCGCTCGGGGCGGTGATCGCCGCCGTAGGAATTCCGATGTTCATGGTGACGTTGGATAATCTTGTTGTCACGAACGCGCTACCGGTGATCAAAGCCGAACTGGGAGCGTCACTGTCGGATCTGCAGTGGTTCATCAACGCCTACACGCTGTCTTTCGCCGCGCTGCTGCTGTCGGCGTCGGCGCTGGGCGACCGGATCGGCCGTCGCCGCGTTTTCCTGGCAGGCATCGCTATCTTCGTCGTCGCCTCGGCGGCGTGCGCGCTGGCCACCGAACCGTGGCAGCTCATCGCCGCCCGTGCGGTGCAGGGTGTCGGCGGCGCGGCGGTGATGCCGCTGTCGCTCACCCTGCTCGCCGCGGCGGTTCCGGCGAAGATGCGCAACGCCGCGATCGGCATCTGGGGTGGCATCGCCGGCCTGGGCGTCGCGCTCGGTCCGGTGGTGGGCGGCGCGGTCGTCGACGGCCTGAACTGGCAGTGGATCTTCTGGCTCAATGTTCCCATCGGCTTGCTGGCGCTGCCCTTCGCCGCTCGCATGCTGACCGAATCACGAGGCGTCGCAAGAAAACTCGACTACCTCGGGGTGCTGCTCTCGGCCGGTGGTGTGCTCGCGCTGGTCTGGGGTGTCATCCACGGCGCCGAAGACAGCTGGAGCGCACCGCAGGTACTCACCGCCCTGATCGGCGGCACCGCGCTGCTCGTCGCGTTCGTCGCCTGGGAGAACTACGCCATCGACCCGATGCTCCCGCTGCGCCTGTTCCGATCTCGTGGGCTGAGCCTGAGTTTCGTCGTGTCCTTCGGCTTCTCGTCCGGAGTCTTCGGGTCGATCTTCCTGCTCGCCCAGTTCTTCCAGGTGGTCCAGGGCTATACGCCGCTGGAATCGGGCATTCGCACGTTGCCGTGGACGCTTGTCCCGATGGTCATCGCTCCTTTGGCCGGTCTGATCGTCGACCGGGTCGGCGCTCGAAACCTGATCGCCCTCGGGCAGCTCTGCCTGGCGATCTCCCTGGCCTGGATGGCGATGGTCACCTCCGCCGACGTCCCCTACCTCGCCTTTGTCGCTCCCTTCGTCCTCGGCGGCATCGGCATGGGCCTCACCTTCGCCCCCTCCTCGACCATCGTCATGGCCAGCGCGTCCCCTGCCGACCAGGGGATGGCCTCAGGAATCAGCAGCACCATCCGCGAGGTGGGCGTTGCCATGGGTATCGCCGTGCTGGCTTCGGTCTTCGCCTCCTACGGTGCCTACACCGACCCCCAGGCCTACGTAGACGGGCTGGTACCCGCGGTGTGGGTGGGCGCCGCGCTGGTCGCCTGCGCCGCGGTGGTGGCAGTGTTCATTCCCCGGCACAACCGGCCCGCGGAATAGCCACTGACCGGTTCTCGGAGCAGGTGGTTGTGGCCGAAAGGCACGACAACCACCTGCTCGGCGTCGTCATAGACGATGTCGCCCGGATCCGTCGAGTCCAACCGCTCCCACGCGACACCGTGCGTATCGAGAATCGCGAGATATCCCTCGACGCGCTCGATCATCGACACCGCCTCCGCCTTGAACCACGAGGCCGCGCCCGGATGCAGGTCGCGGTCGTACACCCGTGGATCCACATCGCTCGGATTCGTCAGATTCTCGCTGAACCAATCGTTGCCGACCCGGCGAAACCGCACCTCCCGAGCACTCAGATGCCCGGCGGCCCACAACCCGTCGACCAGGCCGAACACGCCCGGCTGGCGACCGTGCCGATGGGGCCGCGCAGCCTGGAACCGAACATAGGACCGTTCACCGGCCGACTCGACCCGAGGGTCACCGGGCCCCGTCATCCGACACTGTCCGGATGCTGCCCCTGCTCCGGAGCCGCCTGCTGTTCGGGCCGGTTCGCGCACAACCCCGCCGCACGCGGGAACGGTCGCCGTGCCACCGGCCGAATCCCGAAGCCGCACAACGCAAGCCCGCTTCCCGCGGCGGTAGCCCGAACACGCCGCCCCCGCGGCGATCCCGGATCGCAAGTCTGTTCAGCCATCGAGTCATCCTGTTCTCGAGTCGAACACGCCGGTGTATTTGCTCATTTGGACGCGCCCCGAACCCATTCGGTTCCCTCGAATCCAGAAAGTTTCCGATTCCGCTGAGAAACAGGCGATTTCGGGGACCGCCACCGCCCGCGCCCTCGTCGATGTCGCTGTAGGTGCGGTGTGCGGGGCGGGCGGCAGGTTCGAGCTCGGTCGGTCGATCACCGGCGTTACCGGCTCGCGGTATCGTTGATCACGGCAGTCCGCACGAATGGAGCGACCGCATGGCCCTTCCCGCGATGCATCCTCGGCCAGGCAATCTCCGTGAGGTCGCCGAGGAGATCGAACGCGCGACCGGTCTGCGAGTCGAGATTTTGGGAGGGGCGCTCCTGATGTCACCGACCCCGCGTGGGAAACAGGCGGGGTCCATTCGCCGGCTGCGCCAGCAGTTGGAGCCATCGATGCCGGAGGGACTGGCGGCCTACGAGGTCACCTCGATCGCGATGCCCGACGATGTCGACGATTACTGCACCCCCGATCTGGTCATCCTTCCGGACACCTGGGACACCGACGATGACTGGCTCGCCGACCGCTCGATGTCGAACTCGCCGTCGAAGTGATCTCGAAGTCGGAACGGGCGGCCCAGATCAACGGCAAGAACGGCTGGTACGCCGCGGCAGGTGTTCGAGCCCTTCTCGTCATCGACCCTCGCGTCGGTCGCTGGGCATTGTTCGCCGGTCCCGCCGCAGGCGGCTACGCCGAACTGATCGAAGGCGTATACGGCGATACGATCGGTCTTCTCGCGCCTCTGACGATGTCGCTCGACACCGCCTGCCTGCCTCGATACGACCAGTAGTCGCCTTTGCGCGACGCTGCCGTGCGGCCGGTCTGCCGGACTGCCGGACTGCCGACAGATCGGTACGGGGACGTTCGATCACCTCGCTGACCTGGACCGGTCAGTCCACATAGCGACCCCGCCCACCAGCGCTGATCCCCCCGCGAGTAATCCGGATGAATCGCGCGAACCCCATCCCATAGGATTTACGCAGCACCGATGCGGGATGGCAATGACGCGCCCGCGAACCGATCCCCAGGGGAGAGTCGAACAATCGTGGCCGACGACAACAGTGGAGTCGAGCAGAGTGCCTCGCTGACCGAGGAGGCGCTCGCAGCAGCGGCGGCCGAGGCCGAAAAGGCGTTCGCGGCGGCGAGCGACCTGGATGCGCTGGCGGTTGCCAAGACCGACTACATCGGTGGCAAGTCGCCGATCGCGCTCGCGCAGCGTGGGCTGGGCAGTGTGCCCAAAGAGGAGAAGGCCGAGGCCGGTAAGCGGGTCAACGTCGCGCGCAAGCGGGTCTCCGACGCGTTCGAGGCACGCCGTGCCGCGCTCCTGGCCGAGCGCGACCAGGCTGTGCTCATCTCCGAGAAGATCGACGTCACGCTGCCCGCTCGTCGTCAACCGGTCGGTGCCCGGCACCCGATCACCGTCATCTCCGAGCAGATCGCCGACTTCTTCGTCGGCATGGGCTGGGAGGTCGCCGAGGGTCCCGAGGTGGAAGCCGAGCACTTCAATTTCGACGCGTTGAACTTCCTGCCCGATCACCCGGCGCGCACCATGCAGGATACCTTCCACATCGCCCCGGAGGGTTCGCGCCAGGTGCTGCGCACGCACACCTCCCCGGTGCAGGTGCGGTCCATGCTGGAGCGCGAGGTGCCGATCTACGTCGCGTGCCCCGGCCGCACCTTCCGCACCGACGAGCTCGACGCCACCCACACCCCGGTGTTCTCGCAGGTGGAGGGTTTGGCGATCGACAAGGGCCTGACCATGGCACACCTGCGCGGTGTGCTCGACGCGTTCGCGCAGGCCATGTTCGGCCCCGAGACGCGCACGCGCATGCGCCCGAACTACTTCCCCTTCACGGAGCCGTCGGCGGAGGTCGACGTGTGGTTCCCGAACAAGAAGGGCGGCGCGGGCTGGATCGAGTGGGGCGGCTGCGGCATGGTCAACCCGAAGGTGCTCATCGCCAGCGGCATCGACCCCGAGGTGTATTCCGGGTTCGCGTTCGGCATGGGTATGGAGCGCACACTGCAGTTCCAGACCACCATCTCCGACATGCGCGACATCGTCGAGGGTGACGTGCGGTTCACCCTGCCCTTCGGTATCCGGTCTTAGAGAGAGAGCGAAACGTCAAGTGCGAGTAGCACAGTCCTGGCTGACCGAGATCCTGCAGCGCACCACTCCCGAGTGGTCGGTGTCGGCGGAAGAGCTCGACGCGGGTTTCGTCCGTGTGGGTTTGGAAGTCGAAGAAGTCGACGAGCTCGAGCCGATCGGCGGCGAGATCGACAAGCCGCTGGTGGTCGGTCGCGTCGCCGAGATCACCGAACTGACCGAGTTCAAGAAGCCGATCCGCTTCTGCAAGGTCGACGTCGGCAATCCCGAACTGCAGGAAATCGTCTGCGGCGCGCGCAATTTCGCGGTCGGCGACCTCGTCGTGGTCGTGCTGCCCGGTGGTGAGCTGCCGGGTGGGTTCAAGATCTCCTCGCGCAAGACCTACGGCCACACCTCCAACGGCATGATCTGCTCGGTCGCCGAACTCGGCATCGGCAAGGATCACGACGGCATCCTGGTGCTCGAGCCCGGTTCCGCGCAGCCCGGCGACGACGCGAACGTGCTGCTGGGCACCGATGACACCATCATCGAGCTCAACATCACCCCCGATCGCGGCTACTGCTTCTCGGTGCGCGGCCTCGCCCGCGAACTGGCGTGTGGATTCGACCTCGAATACGCCGACCCCGCCGTGCGCACGCTGCCCGACGCCGACGTCGAGGCCTGGCCCGTCCGCCTGGAAGACGATTCGGACTGCACCCGCTTCGGCGTGCGCCGCATCACCGGGATGAATCCCGACGCGGTGAGCCCGCTGTGGCTGCAACGCAGGCTGATGCTGTCGGGCATGCGCCCGATCTCCCCGGCGGTGGACGTCACCAACTACGTGATGCTCGAACTCGGTCAGCCACTGCACGCCTTCGACGCGGCAAAGCTGCACGGCGGCTTGGTCGTTCGCTCGGCGCACAAGGGCGAGACCCTGCGCACCCTCGACAACACCGAGCGCACCCTCGACGCCGAGGACGTGGTGATCGCCGACGATTCCGGCGTCATCTCCCTCGCCGGTGTCATGGGTGGCGCGACCACGGAGGTCGGCGCCGAGACCACCGAGGTGGTGCTCGAGGCAGCCACCTGGAATCCGCTGCGGGTGTACCGCACGTCGCGCCGTCACAAGCTCTCCTCGGAGGCGGGCAAGCGCTACGAACGTGTCGTCGATCCCGAGATCAACATCGCCGCGCTCGACCGCGCCGCGACCCTGCTGGCCGACATCACCGGCGGCACCATCGAATCCGCGCTCACCGACATCCGGGTGCCGTTGGAGCCGGTCGCGCCGATCGCGATGGACATCGACCTGCCCGACCGCGTCGCCGGCGTCACCTACCCCGCGGGCACGTCCGTACGCAGGCTCGCCCAGATCGGTGCGGGTGTCGATATCGAGGTCAACGACGCGGGCAAGACCCAACTGCTGGTGACCCCGCCGAGCTGGCGTCCCGACCTCTCCCAGCCCGCCGACCTGGTCGAAGAGGTCCTGCGGCTCGAGGGCTTGGAACAGATCCCGTCCATCCTGCCGACCGCGCCGGGTGGTCGCGGCCTGACCGCGCAGCAGCGGCGTCGCCGTGCGGTGAGCCGGGCGCTGGCCTTCGCGGGCGCCGTCGAGGTGCCGCCGCCCGCCTTCCTGCCCGGTGGGGTGTTCGAGGTGTGGGGTCTGGACGCCGACGACCCGCGCCGCAACACCACCCGCGTGCTGAACCCCCTCGACAGCGACCGCCCCGAACTGGCGACCACGTTGCTGCCGGGCCTGCTGGAGGTGGCCGCCCGCAACATCTCGCGTGGTGCGCGCGACCTGACCATCTACGGCATCGCCCAGGTGGTGAAGCCCGGCGCGCGGACCCACTCGGTCGAAGCGCTGCCGGTGGATCGTCGTCCCACCGACGAGCAGATCGCCGAGCTCAAAGCCTCACTGCCCGCCCAGCCGGTGCACGTGGCCGCGGTGCTCAGCGGTAAGCACGACCCGCGTGGACCGTGGGGGCCGGGCCGTGCGGCCGAAGCCGCCGACGCCTTCGCGCTGGTCGATGACATCGCCGACGCGGCAGGCGTCGTGATCGAACGCCGGGCTGCCAATTACCTGCCGTGGCATCCCGGCCGCTGCGCCGAACTGCTCGTCGACGGTGTCGTCGTCGGGCACGCGGGCGAGCTGCATCCGGCTGTCCTGGAGCGCGCCGGGCTGCCGCCGCGCACCTGCGCGCTGGAAGTCGACCTCGATGCCCTGCCGTTGAGCGAATCCCTGCCCGCCCCCACGGTGTCGGCGTTCCCCGCCGTCCTGCAGGACGTGTCGATCAGCGTCGAGCAGGCCGTCCCCGCCGCCCAGGTGGAGACCGCGCTGCGTACCGGCGGGGGCGACCTGCTCGAGAGCATCGCCCTGTTCGACGTATACGAAGGCGCCCAGGCGGGCGAGGGCCGCAAATCCCTCACCTACGCCCTGCGCTTCCGTGCCCCCGACCGCACCCTCACCGAAGACGAGGCCAGCGCCGCCCGCGACGCCGCCGTCGCCTCGGCCACCACCGCGGTCGGCGCCGAACTGCGCGGCCAGTAGTCGTTCGACAACCGAGGCCGCTCGGCACCCGTCGGGCGACCTCGGTTGTCGATCAGTGTGGTTCGCCGGCGGGTCGGCATGCGCGGATCCGCCCGGCGAGCTTGGGCTCGGTGCGGGGGCGGGATAGGTTGGTCGATGTGTCGATGATGAAAGGCGCCAATGTCGCGGTGCCTGCCTCCGCGGTCCGCGTCGAACTGGGTTGGCAGTCGGGGCCGAGTGTGCCCGATGCCGACGCGTCCGCGCTGTTGCTGGCCGGGACGAAGGTGCGCTCCGACGACGACTTCGTGTTCTACAACCAGGCCGTGCATCCCTCGGGGGCGGTGCGGTACGAAGGAAAACAGCAGGGCCACACCGTTGTCGACGCGCTGTCGGTGAATCTCGGGCAGGTCGAGCCGCAGATCGAGACGATCGTGCTCGCCGCGTCTGCCGACGGGGGGACCTTCGGCCAGTTCCACGGGCTCTACATCCGGGTGATCGATACCGCGAACGGCGCCGAGGTCGCGCGGTTCGACAGCAGCGGAGCGACCACCGAAACCGCGTTCGTGCTCGGTGAGCTGTACCGCAGGCAGGGCGCGTGGAAGTTCCGCGCGGTCGGCCAGGGATACGACAGCGGACTGGCCGGGCTCGCCACCGATTTCGGCATCTCCGTCGACGAGGCCCCCGCTGCTCCGGTAGCCCCGCCGCAACCGCCTCCGCCGCCGAGCCAATCCTTCGCACAGGGGCAGCCGAGTCGGCAACAGTCCCACATCCCGCCGACTCAGCCGTTCATTCCCGCGCCCCAGCCGAATCGACCGCAGTCACCCGCGCCGCAGCCGCCGCAGCCGTTCAACCCCGCGGTGCAGCCGAACTCGTCCCAGCCGGGCCAACCGTTCGCCGCGGCCCACCAGCAGGCACCCGGTGTGCCCCAGCACAACCCCCGATCCGGCACGCCCGCAACACCTCCGGTCAGCCTCGCCAAGCTGTCACTCACCAAGGAAGCCCCGTCGGTGTCGCTGGCGAAACACGGTGCCACGGGTGGCGTCATGCGCGTGAACCTCAACTGGACCTCGATGGCCGCCACCGGCCGCCTCTTCGGCAAACTCCGCGGCAAGAACATCGACCTCGATCTGTGCTGCTTCTTCGAATTGGCCAACGGCGCAATCGGTTCCGTGCGAGCCCTCGACCGCCGCTTCGGCGCCCTCTACGAACCACCGTTCATCCACCTGGACCAGGACGACCGCACCGGCGCGAGCATCACCGGCGAGAACCTGTCGATCAATCTCGACTGCACCCAGTTCATCCGCCGCATCCTGGTCTTCGCCTCGATCTACGACGGGGCAGGCGATTTCCGTAATGTCCACGCCACCGTCACCCTGCAGACGGCGAACTCCGCGCCCATCGAGATGACCCTCGACGGTTGCACCGACAACTCCCGTGACGCGGTGTTGTTCGCGCTGGAGAACGTCGACGGCGAGTTCGTGGTGCGCCGCGAGGGCACCTTCGTGCGCCCGCCCGCCGGACAACCGGGCGGTGGCGTCGTGGAGATCGCCCGTCTCTACCACTGGGACTTCGGTTTCCAGGCGGGCCGTGGCAAGTGATCCGCCACCCCGCCACCCGCGTGCTGAACGCGCTGGTCTACCACCCGGACAAGCATCTCGCCCACACCCCGGCGGCGCTGGGCCTGGACTACCGCGATCTGACCATGCGCACCGCCGACGGTCTCGACGTGCACGGCTGGTTCGTCCGTGCCCAGCGCCCGCTCGGCCACATCCTCTACGCACACGGCAACGCGGGCACCATCGGTGACCGCGTTTCGATCATCGCGCTGCTGGTCGAAGCTGGTTTCGACGTACTGGCCTTCGACTACCGCGGCTACGGCCACAGCGCGGGAATCCCGAGCGAGCAGGGCACCTACCTCGACGCCAGGGCGGCTCGTCTGGCTCTGCTCGACCAACCGGAAGTCGACCCCGATCGGGTCTACTACCTGGGGAAGTCCCTCGGCGGCGGGGTGCTGCTCGAACTGGCCACCGAGCATCCGCCCGCGGGCATGATCCTGATGTCGACGTTCAGCGGTATGCGCGCCGCTGCCCGCTCGGTCTACCCGTTCCTGCCCGCTCCACTGATCCCGAACGCCTATCCGAGCGTGCGCTACATCGCGACCTTGCGTGTTCCGGTCCTGATGATGCACGGCGATCGCGACGAACTCCTCCCGCTGCGCCACGCCGAACGCCTGTACGCGGCGGCGCCGGACCCGAAACAGCTGATAGTCGTGCCCGGGGCGGGACACAACGATGTGATCGACACGCTCGGCGCCGAGTGGGCGAAGATCATCGCCGACTGGGCAGCTCGATAACCGGCTCTCCGGTCGTCGGTGGTGGCCGCTGATTCTGCGTAGCCTGGCGGTATGAGCGAAACGAGCGAACTCCTCGGCCGCATGGCTGCGCTGCCCGACGGCGAGCTGGTGTCGGTGCTGCGCGCCGCGGTCGCCGGACGCCCCGGGCTCGGCGCGGTCGCCGCCGCGCTGGCCCAAGCCGAAATCGGTCATGCCGAAACCGGATCGCCTGTGACTCTGGACACCGACGTCGTCGACGCCGATGTGGTGCCCGTCGCATCCGGGCAGGTCGGGGGCACGATGCCGGTACCGCCGGTACCGTCTGGGCTACCGGCGCCCGGTGCACCCACCGCCACCGGCGGATACTCCACTTCCGGCGTGCCGACATTCGACTCGGTTCGGGATAAGGTCGAGCAGCGTTTCGGCACCGCGCAGGGAATGGACGAGCTCGACCGGCAGACTCCCGCGGGTCGCAACGTCGACGAACAGTGGGAGGCGCGGGAAAAAGCCGCGCGTGCGCGCCTGGATCAGATCCGGAAATCGGTGCAGAGCAACGATTCCGGCGACAAGTAGCCACGCGTCCTCCCTTCAGCAACGACCGTGATGGGT
Organism: Nocardia sp. NPDC058633; assembly: GCF_042717045.1. Taxonomy (NCBI): domain Bacteria; kingdom Bacillati; phylum Actinomycetota; class Actinomycetes; order Mycobacteriales; family Nocardiaceae; genus Nocardia; species Nocardia sp. NPDC058633. The sequence continues at coordinate 61,414 of NZ_JBHXRA010000015.1, read as the reverse complement.
GGACACAGAAATGACGCAGGCGCGCCAGATCGCCGACCGACTGCTCGACGCGCAGGTGGAGTTCCTGCTCGATGAGGTGACCGGAGAACGGTTCGCCGAGGTGATCGCCCGCGACGTGGCCGCCGTGCTCGCCGTGGGGGAGACGATTCGATTCGGTGACGTGGTCTCCCTGGAACAGGGCGAACAGACGGTGGCCACGGTGTTCGACCGCATCGGCGGTAGTCCCGTGATCGCCGACACCGTCGGCATCTTCTCCGACGCCATCTACGACCACATCGCATCCAACACCGAGTACACCCTCGGCGACGTCGTCGACCGCGAGCCGGTGGAGGCGCTGCTGGAGAAGATCTTCGGGATGCACCAGGCGCAGGAGCGCATTCTGGACCGGCTCACCGAGAGCCCGCTCGTCGCCACCGTCGCCTCGCGGTTCGTCGACAAGCTGGTCGGCGACTTCGTGCAGGCCAATCGTGAACGCGCCGAGAAGATCCCGGGTGTCTCCTCGCTGATGTCGCTGGGGCAGTCCGCGGCCAACCGGGCCAAGAAGGTCGCCGCGGACAGCACGTTCGTCGGCGATCTCGCGGGCAAGGGCGCATTGTTCGCGCTCAAGCGCACCAACAACGCGATCCGCGACATGCTGCGGGACGCGCCGGTGCACTCCGCGGCGATGGAATTCTGGGACCTGCATGCCGACGAACCCGTCGCGGGCCTGCGTGAATACCTCACGCAGAAGGACCTGAACGAGCTGGTCCAGATCTGCTACGAGATCGCGGTGACGACCCGGGAGAAGGAGTACTTCGGCCTACTGGTGCGCGAGTGCGTCGCGGTGTTCTACGCCAGGTACAGCGACCACACGCTCTCGGCGATACTGCCCGAACTCGGCCTCGACGCCGACGACATCAGCACCGAGATCCTGCGCTACGGCCCGGCCGTCATCGAGTCGGCCAAGCGTAACGGCGTGCTGGCCGAGCTGATCCGCGAACGCCTCGAGCCGTTCTTCTACTCCGAGCGGGTACTGGGAATTCTCGGCGGCGAATAACGTCACGGTAGGGCGGTGACCCGCTGACCCCGTCGGCGCGAGGTGCGCCGAGCCCGGGGTCAGCGGCTACCGAGAGGCATGCCGAACAGGGAAGCGAACTTCGCGGCGAGCGAGTCGCCGAGGAAGTCCAGGGCGCCGGGGGTGGCGGCCATGGTGCCCGCGTCGGAGGTGGTGCAGCCGGTCGGAGCCGGGATGCCGTCGAGGCGGTCACGCAGCCAGATCAGTGCGGCCGGGCCGCCGACCACTTCCGCGACGATGTGTTCGCTGGCATGGTCGCGGGTGTAGGTCAGCGACGTGTTCGGATCGCGGCAGTAGGTGTCGACCAGGGCATCGGTGGCGGCGAGGGGCAGGATCTCGTCCCACGCGGAATGCCAGATGAACAGCGGCATATCGGGGACGGACTTGCCCATCTTGGTATCGGCGAGCATCGCGGCGACCGGTGGGTCGAGCGGGCCCTCGCCGGACGCGATCATGGCATCCAGGTTCAGGAACGGCAGCAGCATCGACTGGTACTGCACGCACAGCGACGATTTGACGGCCGTCAGGCCCTTGCCGAGTGGATCGAGCCGCTGGTCGAGGTAGGCGGCGAAATCCGGGTACTCACGGGTGAGGCCGATGACGGCGGCGTAGACCAGGCCGGAGGTCAGCTGGTTGTTCGACATCCGCAGTGCCGCATAGAGGTCCGCGCCCACTCCACCTTCGGCCACGCCGACGATGTTGAGCTCCGGCGCGTAGGATGCGTGCAATTCGGCGGCGTGGCCGGTCGCGATCGAACCGCCGGAATAGCCGTAGAGCCCCACCGGTGCGGTCGGTCCCGCTTCGAGCGGAGCGAAGCTGGTGGCCGCGCGAATGCCGTCGAGGGTGATCCGGCCTGCCAGTGGTCCGGCCGCGTACGCGGAGTTCGGACCCTGATGATCCGGCACCACCACCGCCCAACCCTGTGCCAACGCCGCCTGCGCGAAGAGGAACTCGGCGGGCACCACGATCTGGCCTGCCAGTGCTGCCACCGAAAGATGTTGTAGCGCATAGGAAGGCGCGCAGTAGCCCGCAGTCGAATCCTCGGCCATCTGGACCGAGAGCAGTTTGCGCGGCTGCACTGCCTGTCCGCGCGGCTTGATGAGCGTCGCTACCGCCGGGATCGCCTCATCGCGACTGTTGTTGGAGCGGTAGGACACCTGCCAAGCGTCGACATCGATCGGCAAGAGGCCGAAATCGGCGACGTTGACCTGCCGCGCGGCGATGATCTCGCCGGGCGCGGTGGCCGCGACCGTCTCGGCGGCCGGGAGGTAGAAGCCGGGATCCAGCTCCGGCGGCAGCGGAATCACCGGGGCGGGCGCGGCGGGCGCCGGTTGCGCGGTCGCGGGGCAGGCCGCCATGACCGATACTGCCGCGACGACCGCGGCGGCCAGGGGCAACCACCGGGAAGCGGTAGGAAATCTCATCGTGCGCAGTCCTCACATTTTTTGAGACACCAGCGTCTCAATGACGGAGACTATGACACGTGTGTGGTGTAGATCGCAATCAATCGCCGACGGACGGCACCGAAATCAGGCTGTTCAGGATGGTGGAGAAGACATCGACCAGCTCGTCGACGGGGGGTCTCGGATCGTCGAGGCTCCACTGGTGCACGGCGCCGTTCACCGCACCGATGAACGCCGCCATCGGGACCCGCCAGCCGCCGGGCGGCATCCGTACCCCGTCGCGTCCGGCCGCGATCGCGGTGACCACCTCACCCCACCGATCCCTGACCTGCGCCCGATACTGCTCGATGTCGGGGCTCACCCCCACGATGTCGACGAAAGCGACTTTGGCACACCGGATGTCGTCGGTGATCGCCGTGGTGTACGCCCGGACCGCCGCGTCGATGAGCGCGCGCAGATCGCCGGATTCCGCCGCCGCCAGCGCCGCGGCCACCGCCGCCCCGGCCTTGTCCTGCACGGAGTCGTACACCGCGACGAGCAGTTCCTCACGCCCGGCGAACTGTTCGTAGAACTGCCGACGCGACAACCCCGCGACCGCGCACACATCGGTCAGCGAACTGTTGGCGTAGGACTTCTCCGCGAACACGGTCAGTCCCGCGTCGATGAACAGAGCCCGGCGCTCGACCTGTCGTTCGGCGACCGAGGTGCCGGTGTAGTTGTGTCGGGTCCGCCCAGAGGTCACCCCATGACCCTACTGTTCAGGTTTTCGGCGCGTCGGTGTCGACGGGTCCGATCGGGACGACCAGCGGGGTTGCGGTGACCGGGTCGTCGATCACCTTCGCGCGTAACCCGAACACCTGCGCCACCACGTCCTCGGTGAGGACCTCGGCGGGCGTACCGGCGGCAACCACGCGCCCGGCGCGCATCGCGACCAGTCGATGCGCGTAGCGCGCGGCGAGATTCAGGTCGTGCAGCACCATCACCACCGTCCGGCCCGCTTCGGCGTGCAGGCGGCGGACCAGGTCGAGAACCTCGATCTGATGGGCGAGGTCGAGGAAGGTGGTGGGTTCGTCGAGCAGCAGCAGATCGGTGTTCTGGGCCAACGCCATCGAGATCCAGGCGCGTTGGCGCTGCCCGCCGGACAGTTCGTCGAGGGGGCGATCGGCGAATTCGGCCATGTCGGTCCAGGTCAACGCCTCGGTGATGGCGGCTTCGTCGTCGTCGGACCACTGGCGGTACCAGCGCTGGTGCGGGTGCCTGCCGCGAGCGACCAGATCGGCGACGGTGAGACCCTCTGGAGCGAGCGGTGATTGGGGCAGGATGCCCAGCACGCGGGCCACTTCCTTGGTCGACATGCGGTCGATCCGTTTGCCGTCCAGGTGGACATGACCGCCTGCGGGGCGCATCAGTCGGGCCATCGCGCGCAGCAGCGTGGATTTGCCGCATCCGTTGGGCCCGATCACCGCGGTGACGGTGCCGCCGGTGATGTCCAGGTTCAGGCCGTCGACGACGGTCGTCGAACCGTAGCCGAGGGTCAACGCGTCGGCCTGCAGCCGAACGGTCATCACACGCCCGCTTTCCCGGCACGGTTGCGCCGCATCAACAAATAGATCAGATAGGGCGCGCCGAGCACGGCGGTGACCACACCGACGGGGAGTTCGCCCGCTGGCAGCAGCGTGCGGGCGACGAGGTCGGCGGTGACGGTGAAGGCCGCGCCGAGCATCGCCGAGGTCAGAAGCGGTGGTTGGGCCGAACCGGTGAGCCGTAGCGCCACCTGGGGCACGGCGAGCGCGATGAAGATGATCGCGCCCGCCGAGGCGGTGGCGACCCCGGCCAACAGCACTGCCAGCACCAGCAGCGTCAGGCGGGCGGCGTTGAGCCGCACGCCGAGTGAGCGGGCGGTGTCGTCGCCGAAGTGCAGCGCACCGAGCAGGTGGGTGCCGGCCAGGACCACCGGCACCAGGACGGCCAGGGCGATCGCCACCGGTGTCACCTGGATCCAACTGCTGCCGTTGAGGCTGCCGGTCAGCCAGGTCACCGCCCGTGTCGCGACATCGACTTCGCCGACGCTGAGCAGCCAGAAGGTCACGCTGGAGAGCAGCGAACCGGCACCGAGGCCGACGAGCACGAGCCGATAGCCTTCGATGCCGCCGCGCCAGGCCAGGATGAACACACCGAGCGCGGCGAGTAAACCACCGAGCATCGACGCGAGGGGCACCCCGATCTCGGCGGCGACGCCGCTGATCTGGCCGCGGCTGCCGGACAGGGCGATCACCGCGACCGCGGCGACGCTCGAACCCGCGGTGACGCCGAGGATATCGGGACTGGACAGCGGGTTGCGGGCGATGCCCTGGGTGATCGCGCCGGACAACGCCAGCGCCGCACCGACCAGCGCACCGGTGAGAATCCGGGGCAGCCGCAGATCCCACACCACATAGGCGAGGCCGTCGTCGCCGCTCCCGCCGAGCACCGCGAGCACGTCCCACGGGGTGACCGGGCCTCCGTCGGGCATCGTGTAGGTGCCCAACGCGAGCGCCACGCAACTCGCGGCGCCGAGGATCGCGAGTCCGACCAGCAGCACCGCGGTCGTGCGCAGTCGCAGTTGCCATGACACCGGTCCCAGCCGGAGCGCCCGAACGGTGCTCATATGCTCACCAACTTGCGGCGGCGGACCAGCACGATGAAGAACGGAACGCCGACGAAGGCGAGCATGATCCCCGCGGGAAGTTCGCCTTGGTCCAGGACCAACCGGCCCGCGACGTCGGCCACGAGCACCATGACCACGCCGAGCAGCCCGGCGACGGGGACCAGCCAGCGGTAGTCGGGCCCGGTGATGCCGCGCGCCAGGTGGGGAACGACGAGCCCGACGAAGCCCAGTGGTCCGGCGATCGCCACGACAGCGCCGGTCAGCAGCACGATCGAGCCGACGCCGACCACGCGAGCCAGAAACACACGATGGCCGAGCCCGCGGGCGGTGTCCTCGCCGAGGCCCAGCGCGTTGAGGGCGGAGGTGTTGGCCAGGGCGAGCAGTATCCCGACGACGACGAACGGTGTGGCTTCGCCGAGTAGGTCGAGGTCGGACCCGACCAGCGAACCGGCTTTCCAGAAGCGGTAGATGTCGGTGACGTCGGTGTCGAACAGCACGATCGCCGAGATCAGTCCCTGTAACAGGTAGCTGACGGCGGCGCCGGCCAGGGCGAGGGTCACCGGGGTGGGCCCGCCACGGCCCGTCGCGCCGATGACGAAGACGGTGATGGTGGCGATCAGCGCCCCGGCGAAGCCGAACCACACATAGCCGAACAGGCTCGAGATGCCACCGATCATCACCGCCATGACGATGCCGAGAGCCGCGCCCTGGGTGATCCCGAGCAGCGCCGGGTCGGCCAGTGGATTTCTGGTGTGGCCCTGGATCACCGCGCCCGCGACGCCGAGCGCGAGGCCGGCGAGGATCCCCAACAGGGTGCGAGGCAGGCGCAGGCCGTTGACGATGGCGCCGGTCTCGGTATCGGTGGTGCCGCCGAGCGCGTCCAGAACATCAAGGGGAGCGATGAATTTCGATCCGACGGCCAAACTGAGCAGGACGGCCGCGAGCGCCGCGGCGAACAGTCCGGCGATGAGGAGCAACCGGCGAGACCGCGTATCGGCGAAGACGGCTCCGGGCGGCGATGCGGTCACTATCCCTCTTCTAGTTGGTAATTAGGTAAGGCTTCGCTAGGTTAGCAACACTGTAGAACTCCGAATCAACCGGGAGACGTCGATGAACACCCCACTGAGCCGTCGGCTCGCCGCGGCCGCGGTAGTGGCCGCAGCCGTCCTGGGTCTGTCCGCGTGCGGCCAGGACCGATCGGCCACCGGCACCGCGAGCAGCGATTGCGATACCGCGAGCAACCTCGACGGCGGCGCCTACCCGCGCACCATCGAGGCCGGGGCGGTCAAGGACAAGGCGGGCACGAATGTCGGCACGGTGGTCGACCCGGCCACCATCACCACCCGACCGGTCCGGGTCGCGGCCCTCGATCAGACGTTCGTCGACGCCGCCCTGGTGCTGAACACCGAGGTGGTCGCCTACACGACCTACCAGGCCATGGGTGAGAAGTTGCCCGCGTTCCTCGGCGCGGCCGCCCAGACCTGCGGCGCGCGAGCGGTGAACATCGGTAATCTGCAGACCCCCGACATCGAGAAGCTGGCCGGAGCCCGACCGGATCTGATCGTGTCGGCCAAGGTGCGTCACGAGAAGCAGTACGAGCAGTTCAAGGGCATCAAGCTCGGCGCGGGCACCGTGCCGGTCGTGTTCAGTCAGACCACCGGCGCCACCTGGAAGGAAAATCTGCTGTTGCTCGCCAAGGCGGTCGACAAGGAGAACCTCGCCCGCACCAAGCTCGCGGCGTATCAGGATCGCGCCACCAGGATCGGCGCGGCGATCAAGGCAGGCAACGGCGGCAACGCGCCCACCGTGTCGCTGCTGCGCTTCCTGCCCAAGGAGGACCGGTTGATGCAGCCGGTCAGCTTCGTCGGCGACATCTTCGCCGACACCGGGCTGAATCAGCTCGACAAGTCCGACGACCCGACCAACGACTTCTCGATCGCACTGAGCCCCGAGCGGCTGCTCGACGCCGACGCCGACTACGTCTTCCTGACCAGCAACGGCGAGGACGCCGCCGCCCAGCGCGAGGCCGCCGCGCAGGCCAACCCGCTGTGGAATCAGCTGCGCGGCAAGATCACTCCGGTCGACGACCTGACGTGGCTGACCTCCGTCGGCCTCACCGGAGCGCACGCGGTGCTCGACGACATCGCCAAGACCTTCGGGGTGGATCCGGCACGGTAGCCGGGCGCGCACAGCGCACCGCGTGCGCTGTGCGCCCGCCCCTACACTCGGCGAGGTGGGCGAACAGAAGCAGCGGATGCTGGCCGGGGAGCTGTACAAGGACAACGATCCCGAACTGGTGGCCGAACGACAACGGGCGCAACGGCTGTGCGACGAGTTCAACCGCACCGGCCCGGACGCGACCGGGCGGCGGACCGAGTTACTCGACGATCTCCTCGGCACGCTGGGGGAGGGGTCCTGGATCATGCCGCGGTTCCAGTGCGACTACGGGTACCTGATCGAGATCGGGGCGAACACCTTTCTCAACTACGACGCGATTCTGCTCGACTGTGCGCCGATCATCATCGGGGACGACTGTTCGATCGGGCCGCGCTGCCAGTTGCTCACCGCGCTGCATCCGATGGAAGATCACGAAAAACGCAGCCAGCGGTGGGAATCCGCCGCCCCGATCCGGATCGGGAACAACGCGTGGTTCGGCGGTGGGGTGATCGTGTGCCCCGGCGTGACGATCGGCGACGATGTGGTGGTCGGCGCGGGCGGCGTGGTGACGCGCGATCTGCCGGATCGGGTGTTCGCGGCGGGTAATCCGGCACGGGTGATCAGGCAACTCTAGGTTCGCGCGGCGGGCGCGACATGCGGGGCGGGTGCGGCGTCGGGTCGCGTCCGCGAGCCTGCGGCAATACTGTCTGACTATGGGCGAATCGCGAATCGAGATGGAACCCGAAGCCACCCGGCCGCTGCGCGAGGACATTCGCTTCCTCGGCGGCATCCTGGGCGACACCATCCGCGACCACGAAGGTCCGGAGGTGTTCGACCTGATCGAGCGCGTCCGCATCGAGGCGTTCCGGGTGCGCCGCGAGGAGGTCGAACGCAGCGCCGTCGCCGATATGCTCGACGGCACCCCCACCGAGGTCGCGATCCCGCTGATCCGGGCGTTCAGCTACTTTGTGCTGCTGGCCAACCTGGCCGAGGACATCCAACGTGATCGCCGCCGTGCCGTCCACGTCGCGGCGGGCGAGCCACCACAGGATTCCTCGCTGGCCGCCACCTACGACAAGCTCGAGGCGGCCGGTCTCGACGGTTCGGTAGTGGCCGAGCTGCTCAGCGACGCGCTCGTGTCCCCGGTGATCACGGCGCACCCGACCGAAACCCGCAGGCGCACCGTCTTCGACGTGCAGTCCAAGATCACCGAGCTCATGCGCCTGCGTCGCCGCCTCGAACCCGGCGAGCCCGGCCTCGACGAATCCGAACTGCAGATCCGCCGCGAGGTGCTCACCCTGTGGCGTACAGCCCTGATCCGGTTGGCGCGCTTGCGGATCCAGGACGAGATCTCCGTCGGCCTGCGCTATTACGACCTCACTCTCTACGACGTGATTCCCGCGATCAACGCGCAGGTGCGCGCGGCTCTGCGCACGCGCTGGCCCGAGCAGGATCTGCTGCCGCGCCCGATCCTGCGCCCCGGCTCGTGGATCGGCGGGGACCGCGACGGAAACCCCTTCGTCACCGCGGACGTCGTGCACACCGCCGCCGAACAGGCCGCCGCCTACGCGTTCGGCCGCTACCTCGACGAGCTGGTCGAACTCGAGAAGTCGCTGTCGCAATCGGCCCGCCTGGTCCAGGTGACGGCGCCGGTCGCGGAGCTCGCCGCCGCGGGGTATCCCGACCCCGGCCTGTTCGCCGACGAACCGTATCGTCGTGCGCTGCACGCGATTCGGGCCCGCCTCAGCGCTACCGCCGTGCTGGCGCTCGGTGACCTGCCCGAGCACGGCCTCGATGCCGGTGCCACCCCGTATCCCGCGCCGCAGTCCGTCCTCGACGACCTCGACGCGATCGACGAATCCCTGCGCGCCAGCGGTGACGGACTGCTCGCCGATGACCGCCTCGCGGCCCTGCGCCATGCGATCGAGACCTTCGGCTTCCACCTGCAGGGCCTCGACATGCGCCAGAACTCCGAGGTACACGAACAGGTGGTCACCGAACTGCTGGCCTGGGCCGGTGTGCATCCCGACTATCAGAGCCTGTCCGAAGCCGAGCGCGTGGAGTTGCTCGCCACCGAGTTGCGTACTCGCCGTCCACTTCTCGGCCCCAACGCGGCACTGAGCGAGCTCGCGACCAAGGAACTCGGCGTACTGCGCGCCGCCGAGGAGGTCATCCATACCTTCGGCGCCGCCGCCGTCCCGAACTACATCATCAGCATGTGCACCTCGGTCAGCGACATGCTCGAAGCGGCCCTGCTGTTGAAGGAGGCGGGCATCCTCGATCCGGGCACCGCCGATGCCGCGCCGAGCTGTTCGGTCGGCATCGTTCCGCTGTTCGAAACCATCGAGGACCTGAGCGCGGGCGCCTCGACCCTGGCCGCGGTACTGGAGGTTGCGGTCTATCGCGAGTTGGTCGAGGCGGCCGGCATGCGGCAAGAGGTGATGCTCGGCTATTCCGATTCCAACAAGGACGGTGGATACCTGGCCGCGAACTGGGCGCTCTACCGGGCCGAATTGGACCTGGTCGAGGTGGCCGGGAAATCGGGCATCCGGTTGCGGCTGTTCCACGGACGCGGCGGCACCGTCGGGCGCGGCGGCGGCCGCAGCTACGACGCCATCCTGGCCCAGCCCGCGGGCGCGGTACGTGGTTCACTGCGACTGACCGAACAGGGCGAGGTGATCGCCGCGAAGTATTCCGAATCCGGTGCGGCACACCGCAACCTGGAATCGCTCATCGCGGGCACGCTCGAATCGACGCTGCTGGATGTGGAGGGCCTCGGCGACGACGCCGAACCCGCCTACGAACTCCTCGACGATCTCGCCGCCCGTGCTCGTGCGGCGTACGCGAACCTGGTGCACGACACGCCTGGCTTCGTCGAATACTTCCGCGAATCCACCCCGGTCGCCGAGGTCGGCGACCTCAATATCGGCAGCCGCCCGGCCTCGCGCAAACCCACCAATTCGGTCTCGGACCTGCGCGCCATCCCCTGGGTGATGGCCTGGAGCCAGGCCAGGGTCATGCTGCCCGGCTGGTACGGCACCGGCACCGCGCTGCAGGACTGGGTCGGCGACGACCCGGCCCGCCTCGCGCGCCTGACCGATCTCTACCAGCGATGGCCGTTCTTCAACACCGTGCTGTCGAACCTGGCCCAGGTGATGGCAAAGAGCGACCTCGACATCGCCGCCCGCTACGCCGAGCTGGTCACCGACGAAACGCTGCGCGCGAAGATCTTCGCCATGATCGCCGACGAACACGCCCGCACCATCGGCATGTACCTCGCGGTCACCGGCCACACCGAACTGCTCAGCGACAACCCGTCACTGGCCGAGTCGATCCACAACCGGTTCCCCTACCTGGAGCCCTTGAACCAGCTCCAGGTAGACCTGCTGGCCCGGCTGCGCGGCGGTGACGATTCCGAACTGGTGAAGCGGGGCATCCTGCTCACCATGAACGGCCTGGCCACCGCCCTGCGCAACTCGGGGTAGCGCTCAGAGGCAGACGCTGACGGTGAACGGTCCGACCGGAATGCCGGTGCAGATCGACACCGAGCCGACCACCGGCTGCGCGGGGGCCGCCGCGGCGGTTCCGGCACCGATTCCGGTCACGGACAGGGCGAGGGCGGCAACGGCGAGCGGGCGGGCGAACGTGGTGAACATAGGCTGATCCTCGGGTAGAACGGGCTGAACACCCCCGTGCGGAGGCGTCCCCATCTCAACACGAAGCGTCGGCGGCGTCCACGACATGGTGGGAATCGCGGTCGCTCAGTCGGATACGACAGCGATCGCGTCGATCTCTACCAGCATCTCCGCGCGCGGCAGGCCGGTGAAAACGGTGGTGCGCGAGGGCAGTACACCGTTGGTCGTGTGTTTCTGGACGAATTCGCCGTACGCCTCGTTCATGATCGCGAAGTCCTCGCGCTTGGTGAGGTAGACCCGCAGCATCATCACATCGTCGAAGGTGGCGCCGGAGGCGTCGACGATCGCCTTGACGTTCATCAGGGTGCGGGTGGTCTGGGCGGCCACATCGCCCTGGTGCAGATACTCGTTGGTCTCGGGATCCACCGGGCCCTGACCGGACACCTGGACGAACGGGCCCTTGCGCACGCCCTGGGAGAAGGTGTGGGCCGGAGCCGGGGCATCGGAGGTGCGCACGGCGGTCTTGTCGGACATGGGGGTTCAGCCTTTCCTCGCGGTGACGTCTCGGCGGGGGTCCCAGCCGAGTTCGATGGAGATGGCATCGGCCGTTGCTCTGACCTGGGGCAACAAAGCCAGCACCTGATCGTGGTCGAGCAGCACGTCGGGAACCGAGACCGACACCGCGGCCACGACGCAACCGAGTCCGTCGCGCACGCCGACGCCGATGCAGTTGACGAAGCTCTCGTGTTCCTCGTGGTCTTCGGCGAAGCCCTGCGCGTCGACCAGCGCCAATTCGGCCAGGTACTGCTCGGGTGAGCGCAGGGTTCGGGTGGTGAAGGGGTGGTAGTCCAATCGCGCTGCCACCGCGGCCCATTCGGTGCGCGGCAGCGCGGCGACGAGTACCTTGCCGACCGCGGTGCAGTGCAGCGGAGCGGGCCTGCCGATCCGCGAGTACATCCGCACCGCCTGCTCGGCGTCGACCTTGTCGATGTAGACGGCGTCGCCCGATTCGTAGGCGGCCAGGTGCACGGTCTGCCCGGTGGCCGCGCCCAGCGCGCTCAGGTGCGGACGGGCGACGGTGCGCACATCGCGGTTCTCCAGTGCGCGGCTGGCCAATTCGAACATCCGGGTGCCGAGCGAATAGCGATGGGCGTTGTCGCGCACGACGAACCGGTCGGCCTGCATGGTCTGTAGCAGGCGCAGCACCGTCGACTTGTGGACCCCGAGCCGGACAGCCAGCTCGTCGAGCGACTGCGAGTTCTCGCCGAGGGCGATGAGAATGGACATGGCCCGCGACACGCTTTGACTCATGAGCTGATCGTTTCATCCAGCGCCGCGGGATAGCGCAACCCGGCCCAGGTCCGGTCGGAAAGCATCGCCAGGCGTCGAAGATCTTGTGACGGTGGCAGTTTCGCCGCATCGCCGGTAGCGGTGAGCGCCGCCGCGGCGCACAAGTGCCCGTACCGAAGGCGGGTGCGCAGGTCGGCGCCGTGCAGCAGGGCGGCGAGGTAGCCGCCGGCGAACGCGTCACCGGCGCCGATGCGCTCGGTGATCGTCAGCGTCAGCGCGGGTACCTCGATCGAGGACGCACCCTCGAAGCCGGTGACGGTGTGCTTGTCGTTCTTGACTATCAGCTGGGCGGGTTCGGGGAACAACGCGCGCAGGGTGCCCGGGTCGCCGGTGCCGAAGATCTCCTCGGCCTCGTCGGTGCCGAGGAACACCACGTCGGCGCCGCGGATGTGCGCGTCGAGTTCGTCGGTGGCCTCATCGATTCGCGAACCCCACACTGCCGGACGGTAGTTCAGGTCGAAGCTGACCAACCCGTGACGGGGCCGGGCGAGCAGCGCGCGGGTGAGTTCGCTCGCCGACTCCGACAGTGCCGGGGTGATGCCGGTGAAGTGCACGAGGTCGACGGCGTCGAGCAGTGGCGCCCGGCCTGCGAGGTCGGCAGGCGACAGCGCGCTGGCGGCCGACCCCGTGCGGTAGTAGTGCATGCGGCTGGCATCGGCGTCCAGGTCGTTGGCCACCCCGGATCCCGCACCCCGCTCCTTGATGTACAGGCCGGTGGGTCGCGTCGGATCGACGGCGACCGCGCTGACGTCCACCCCCTGCGCACCGAGCTCGGCGACCAGGTACCGCCCGAAGCCGTCGTCGCCGACCCGTGACAGCCAGGCCGCCGACACGTCGAGTTGGGCGAGCACCACGGCCACGTTGGCCTCCGCGCCGCCCGCGCCGCGATCGAACCGCGCCGATCGCTCCAGGGGTCCCGCGCCCGCGATCAGTACGGCGAGTCCCTCGCCGACGGTGACCGCCCTCGGCCGAGTGGTTGTTGCCTGGGTCACCCCATTTGTCCTTTCGTGCTTGCGGTCACTGCCCTCGGGATGCACAATAACGAGCAGGAACAGTCAGCGCAACCACCGTTGCGCATAGTGCAATACTTGTTCGACATAACCGATCGAGCCGTCACCCCGGGTTCGGTCGAGGAGAAAGGGATGCTGTGATCATCGACAACGACGTCGTGGACGCCCTCGCCGACGAGTTGCTCGGACCCGAGGGCAAGAGCGTGCCGCCGGCGGCATGGGGAAGCACCGTGCGCGAATACCTCGCCACCGCACCGCGACTCGATCGGTGGCAGACACCGTTGCTCACCCTCGACCGTGACAGGCTCGACGCGAACCGCGACCTCATGGCCGAGTGGACCGCCACGGCAGGCGTCGCGCTCGCCCCGCACGGCAAGACGACGATGGCGCCACAGCTGTGGCGCGAGCAGCTCGTGACCGGGTCGTGGGCGATCACGCTGGCCACCGCGTGGCAGGCGCAGCTCGCGCGCGTGTTCGGTGTCGGCCGGATCATGCTCGCCAACACCCTCATCGACCCGGTCGGATTGGCCTGGGCCGCCGCGGAATCGGCGCGTGATCCCGGCTTCGAGTTCTACTGCTGGGCAGACGGCGTCGCCACCGTCGAACTGATGGACAAGATCCTGCGTGATACTCCCGCGGGTCCCCGTGTTCGAGTGCTGGTCGAACTGGGCGGCCCGCACGGCCGCACCGGCGCCCGCACCCGCGCCGAAGCGCACGCGGTCGCCGTCGCCATCGGTGCCAGTGAGCGTCTGAGCCTGGCCGGTGTCGCGGGCTACGAAGGCGCGCTGGCCCACGATCGCAGCACCGCTGGTGTCGAGGCGGTGCGCGTCTACCTCGGCGAACTTGGCGCGTTGCACACCGAACTCGCTGCGGCGGGGGCCTATTCGGGACCGGCGGTGGTCACCGCCGGTGGCAGCGCGTACCCCGAACTGGTCGTGGAGGAGCTCGCCGGCCTGGCCGACCCCGCCGGTGCGCGCGGCGTGGCGACCACCGTCGTCCTGCGCAGCGGCGCCTACCTGGTGCACGACGACGGCTTTTACGCCGGGATCTCCCCGCTCGCCGCGCCCGCGACAGAACCCGGTCTTCGGTCGGCCATGCACGGCTGGGCTCGGGTGGTCTCCCGGCCCGAGCCGGAACTGGCCCTGCTCGACGGCGGCAAACGCGACTTCCCCTTCGACGAAGGCCTGCCCGTGCCCCAGCGGGTCGTCGGCGGCACGCTTCCACCGAACGCGGTGGTCACCGCGCTCAACGATCAGCACACCTTCCTGCGTCTGCCCGGTGCCGATCACACCGCCCTGCCCGTCGGTTCCGTGGTGCGACTGGGCCTCTCACACCCGTGCACCGCGTTCGACAAGTGGCGTCTCATCCCGGTGATCGACAACGCCGACGCGACCGACCCGCGCATGGTCGACCTGATCCGCACCTACTTCTGACGGACGACCATGACGCACTTGCTCTTTCGTGACATCGACATCGTCGACGGCACCGGCGCCCCACGCACCCGTGGCGACGTGGCGGTCCGCGACGGCCACATCGCCGAGATCGCGCCACCCGGCTCCATCGAGTCCGACGCGAGAGTCGTTGCCGTGGAGCCGGGTTCGGTTCTCACACCCGGGTTCATCGACATGCACGCGCACTCCGATCTCCACCTGCTCACCCATCCCGACCACTTCCCCAAGATCACCCAGGGCGTCACCACCGAGGTGATCGGCCAGGACGGGCTGTCCTACGCACCCATCGACGAAGCGACGCTCGCGGTGGTGCGCAAGCAGATCGCGGGATGGAACGGCAACCCCGGCGACTTCGACTTCACCTGGCGCACCGTCGCGCAATACCTGGACCGCCTCGATCAGGGCATCACGCCCAACGCCGCCTATCTGGTGCCGCAGGGCACGCTGCGCATGCTCGTCGTCGGCAGCGAACAGCGCGCGGCCACCGCCGCCGAGATCGACCGGATGTGCGCACTGCTGGCCGAGGGCTTCGAACAGGGCGCGGTCGGCATGTCCAGCGGGCTCACCTATACGCCCGGAATGTATGCCGACACCGGTGAACTCGCCGCGTTGTGCGCGGTGGTCGCCTCCTACGGTGGCTTCTACGCACCGCACACCCGCTCCTATGGCGCGGGCGCGCTCGAGGCCTACGCGGAGATGATCGGCCTGGCCGCGGCCACCGGGTGCGCGCTGCACCTGACCCACGCCACCATGAACTTCGGGATCAACCGCGGCCGGGCACCGGAATTCCTCGCGATGCTCGCGCAGGGTCGCGCCGACGGCTGCGACATCACCCTCGACACCTACCCCTACCTGCCCGGGTCGACCACCCTGTCCGCGCTGCTGCCCAGCTGGGCGATGTCGGGTGGGCCCGACGCCGCACTGGCCCGCCTCGACGACCCGGCCGAGCGCGCCAGGATCGCCGATGATGTCGACGTCAACGGCTCCGACGGTTGCCACGGCGTCACCGTCGAGTGGGAGACCATCCAGATCAGCGGGGTCGGCGACGACGCGCTGTCGGACTCGGTCGGGCGCACGGTCGACGAGATCGCGGCCGAGCGCGGGATCGCCCCGGTGGAGGTTTTCTTCGACCTGCTGCGCCGCGACCAACTCGCCACCACGATCCTGCAGCACGTCGGCCACGAGGAGAACGTGCGCGCCATCATGGTCGACCCCGGTCACATGGGCGGCAGCGACGGGCTGCTCGTCGGGGCCCGACCCCACCCGCGCGCCTGGGGCACCTTTCCCCGGTACTTCTCGCGCTACGTCCGGGAACTGGGCGTGCTCGGACTCGAGGACTGCGTGCACCACCTCACCGGCCGACCCGCCGCCCGACTGCGCCTGGCCGAACGCGGCCTGATCCGGGCCGGTTTCGCCGCCGACCTGGTCGTCTTCGATCCGGCGACGATCCACGACACGGCCACGTTCGACCACCCCCGACAACAGGCCCGCGGAATCCAGCACGTGCTGGTCAACGGGGAATTCGCACTGGAGAACGGCACCGCGACCGGGGTTCGCGCCGGTCGCGCGCTGCGCCTGGACCCCACGAAGGAGGAAACCCGATGAACCCGTTGCTCAGCTCGTCGTCGGAGGCCATGGAGGTGATCCGCGCGGACCGGGCCCTCACGGTGGTCCGCGCACCCGACATTCCCGACCCGGTCGCGCTCGCCGACGCGCTCGTCGGCGCCGGGATGCGGGCGGTCGAACTGACCTTCACCACCGTCGGTGTGCTCGACGCGATCAGCAAGGCCTCCGCGGTCGCCGACGCCGTGATCGGGGTCGGCACCGTCACCACCCGCGCGCAGGCCGAAGCCGCCATCGAGGTCGGTGCCCGGTTCCTGGTCACGCCCGCGCTGCGCCCCGAGGTCGCCGAAGTGGCCGCGGCGCACACGATTCCGGTCATCATGGGTGCGTTCACCCCGTCGGAGGTCCTCGCCGCGGCGGAGATGGGGGCGGCGGCGGTGAAGATCTTCCCGGCGCGCGCGCTGGGCCCGCAGTACTTCAAGGATCTGCTCGGGCCGTTCCCGCATCTGTTGCTGATCCCCTCCGGCGGCGTCAATTCCCACAACGCCCGCGACTTCCTCCGGGCGGGCGCGATCGCCGTGACCGCAGGCACCGACGTGGTCGCCCCGTCCGACGTCGAGGCCGCGCGCTGGTCCCACATCGGCGCCAAGGCCGCGCATTTCGTCCGTTCGCTTGATTGAGAGGTTTTCCATGGGCGCCACCGTCGACTGGTTGCGCACCACCACCCCCGGGTTGCTGGTGCTGTGCGGTCTCGCGATCGCTGTACTCCTCATCGCCATCATCAAGGTCAAACTGGAGCCGTTCGTCGCGCTGCTGTTGACCGGACTGCTGCTGGCGCTGGCCGCCGGGCTGCCGATCTCCGAGATCGTCGGCACACCGCTCAAAGCCGGTGAGTCACTACTGGAAACAGGCTTCGGCGGCATCCTCGGCCACATCGCGGTGATCATCGGCCTCGGCACCGTGCTCGGCGCGATCCTCGAAAGATCCGGTGGCGCCGACGTTCTCACCGACAAACTGCTGAGGGTGTTCGGCGAGAAGGGCGCTCCCGTCGCGATGGGCCTGCTCGGGCTCATCTTCGGCATCCCGGTGTTCTTCGACATCGGCATCTTCGTGCTCGCGCCGCTGGTCTACGTCGCGGCCAAGCGCGGCGGGCGCTCGCTGGTCCTCTACGCCATGCCGATGCTGGCAGGTCTGTCGATGACGCACGCGTTCCTGCCGCCGCACCCCGGACCCGTCGCGCTCGGCGGATTGCTCGGGGTGAGCCTGGGCTGGCTGATTCTCATGGGTTTCGTCTGTGGCATCCCGGGTTTCATCGCCGCGGGCATCATGTGGGGCACCTACATCGGCAAGCGGGTGCAGGTCTCGGTGCCGGAGGAGTTCGTGCCGCTGGAGCCCGAGCCCGAGCCCGCCGATGGTTCGGGTGCGACGGCGGTGATCACGAAATCGCCGCCCTCGGTGGGGTTGATCGGTGGCATCATCGCCATCCCGCTGGTGCTGATCCTCGGCGCCACGTTCGGTTATCAACTGCTGGACAAGGATTCGGCCCTGCTGCAAGTGCTCACCTTCTTCGGCACCCCGGCCGTCGCACTGCTCATCACCGTGCTGGTCGCTTTCTATCTGCTCGGAATCCGACGTGGTTCGACGGTGCAGGAGCTGAGTACCATCACCGCCGAATCGCTCAAGCCGGTCGGCATGGTGTTGCTGGTGGTCGGTGCGGGCGCCTTCTTCGGCAAGGTCATCTCCGCCACCGGCATCGGCACGGCGCTGGCCGACACGATGTCGGCGGCGGGACTGCCGATCATCGTGCTCGCCTACCTGATCAGCTGTGGGCTGCGTATCGCGCAGGGTTCGGCGACGGTCGCCATCGTCACCACCGGCGGCATCGTGGCACCGCTGGTCGCCGAGCAGGGCTACTCGCAGATGGCGATCGCGCTGATCGCCATGGCGATCGCGGCGGGCTCGATCATCCTCAGCCATGTCAACGACGGCGGCTTCTGGATCATCGCCAAGTACTTCAACATGACGGTGAAACAGACGCTGCAAACCTGGACCGTGCTCGAAACCATCCTGTCGATAGTGAGTTTCGCGGTCGCGGCGCTACTGTTCTCGATCGTCTGAGCACCGCATCACCGAGCCGGGCTGTCCCCACGGGTCAGCCCGGCTTCGTATGCCAGGATCGCGGCCTGCACCCGGTTGTCCACGTCGAGCCGCCGCAGAATCGCGCTCACGTGGAACTTCACCGTCGCCTCGGCGAGGAACAGTCCACGGCCGATGTCGGCGTTGGACAGTCCACGCCCGAGCAGAGCGAGCACGTCTCGTTCGCGGTCGGTCAGCGCCTCGACGCGTCGCCGCGCGGCGGTGACGGTCGGCGCGGCGCTACCGGAGCGGGCGATGACCTTCTGCGCGATCCGCGGGGACAGGTAGGCCGCGCCGTCGGCCACGGCGCGGACGCCGAGCAGAAGTTCGCGAGGGTCGGCGGCCTTGAGCAGGAAACCGTCGACGCCGTGCGCCATCGCGGCGTCGACGTAGTCGTCCTCGTCGAATGTGGTCAGCAGGACCACCGCCGTGGTCGGCAGCGTGGTGCGTAGTTCGGCAGCGGCGCCGAGTCCGTCCAATCGCGGCATTCGGATATCGAGGAGCGCGATGTCGGGCCGGTGCCGGCGGGCCAACTCGACCGCTTCGCGTCCGTCGCCCGCCTCGGCGATCACGTCGATCTCCGGGTCTGTCGCCAGGATCGCCTTCACGCCGATGCGGATCAACGGTTCGTCGTCGGCGAGCAGCACCCGGATCGTCATCGACTTGCCCCGTTCCGATCGAGTGGGATCCGCGCGCGGACGATGAAACGATCGTCCTCGGCGCTCGCGTGAAAGGAGCCGTCCAGCAGGTGAACTCGGTCGCGCAGACCTGCGAGACCGATGCCGGTTCCCTGTACCGGGCCCGGCGGACGGCTGGATGTGACGCCCGGCCGAGAGTCCGGCGGTTCGCTGGACGTGGATGCGGACCGAGAGTCGGTAGCGGCACCCGGCGAGCTGTCGACCGCGAGGTCGAAGAAGGGCGCTGTGCCGGTCGCGCGGATCGGCAGGCCGGTCCGTAGGTTGGCGATCGTGACCTCGACCCGAGTCGGGGTGCGCTCCACGCCGATCACGACCTCGGCGCCGGGAGCATGCCGTGCCGCGTTCGTCAGCGACTCGCGCACGATGTAGGACACCGCCCGCTCGATGAGCGGTGGCATCGGCACGCCGTCGAAACCCTGTGTCGTGACAACCATTCCGGCGCTGCGCGCGCTGTCGACGACCGCGGTGACGTGTTCGATGTGCGGGTCGATCGGGCCCGCTCGACGCAGCACCCCGATGGTGCTGCGCAACCGATCGGTGGCCGTCACCGCGGCGGCCCGCAGTTCGGCGGCCGCCTGCCGGTTCTGCTCGGACAGCTCGCCCGCCAGTTCCAGCGCACCCGCACGCAGGGCGATCAGCGCCAGGTCGTGGCCGAGGCTGTCGTGGATGTCCGCGGCGATCCGGGTGCGTTCACGCAGCTCGGCGCGCTCGGCGATCAGCCGCTGCTCCTGTTCGAGATGAGTGACCCGCTCGGCACTCGCCGCCAGCAGTTCGGCTTGCTGACGACGGAATCGACCCGCCGACCACGGCAGCGCGCAGGCGAGAACGAACGACCCGAGCACACCGCTGCCGACCGAGAAATCGACCAGCGTGAGCACCACTCCCGGCACCGTCAGCGCGGCGAGCACCGTCCATTCGCGCGGGAACGGCAGTCGTCGACCGTGCAGAAAGGCGACGACGGCGAGCACCAGGTACAGCATCTGCCGCCACAGCGGGACAGCGTCGAGAAACAGCCCATTGGCCTGGGCCGCTCCCGCGAGCAGCACCAGCGCGGCCCCGTTCCTCATTCGCCCGACCTTACCGATCGCAGCCGATACAGCCGCGTCACCGTGGTGACCAGCCCGGCCGCGGCGGCCGCGGCGACCGCGATCGGCAGCGGCGCGTAGTAGGCGAGCTGCGCCCAGGTGACCGTGCGCCCGCTCATGATGATCGAGACGATCGCGGGCAAACCGGCGAACAGCAGGCCGGGAATCAGGGCGGGCAGCATCCGTGCGCCGGTCCACCAGAACGACTTCCCGAGCCTGGCGCGCGCCCACCGCCGCGCTCGGATCGCACCGAGCGCACCGAGTCCGAGTGCGGTCACCGTGCTCGCCCCGAGCGCGAGCTCCGTCCACTGTCGGGCGCCGCCGGGTGTTTCCGGTGTCTCCCCACGACTCATCGCGGCCAGGCCGAGCATGACCGGGTAGGTGTCGTCGGCGAGTCCGGCGCTGTTGGTGAGCACGGCGAAGCCGTACCCGGTGTCCGGGTCGATCGCCTGAGCGGCGTTGTAGGTGAACAGGTTTCCGGAATGGACAACCAGATCGCTTTCTTCCTCTGTGCCCCAACCCATTCCGTAACGGTGCAGGACCGGGGTGCGCATCGTTGTCAGGCTCCGCGCGGTGACGAGTTGCGGGCCGTTGCCGGTATTGCTGATCAGCCACCGGCCCATATCCGCGGCCGTCGTAATGACCGAACCGGCTCCACCGCCCGCGAACCCCGCGAGTTCGGGCCGCGGAACCCACTGCCCGAACAGTGAGGTGAAGCCGTCCGGCGGTGCGGGCAGGTCGGCGTCGGTGCCGCTGGCCGTCATTCCCAGCGGAGCGAACACGCGCTCTCGCAGGAAGTCGCCGAAGTCACGGCCACTTGCCACTTCCACCAGTCGCGCGGCGATGTCGTAGTTGACGTTGCAGTAGGCCCACCGCGTTCCGGGCTCGGCGGCCAACGTGCCGGTTTGCACCGTGGCGACGTAGTCGGTCAACGACCGTGCGTGATCGGTGGCACCGATATCGACCGTCCTATCCGAGAGTCCGGATGTCTGATTCAGTAAGTGCCGCACAGTAATCCGGTCTGCCCGAGCATCGTTCATCCGGAACTCCGGCAACTGCTCGACCACCGGCCTGTCCAGTGCGAGACGTCCCTCCTCGACGAGCATCATCACCGCGGTCGCGGTCATCGACTTGCTCAGTGAGGCGATGCGCATCGGCGAGTGCTCGGTGATCGGCTCGCCCCGTGAATCCTGACCCGCGCCGGTGGCGTGCACGACGGTGTCGCCACGGGTGACCACCACGGAGATTCCCGGCAGCCTCGTGGAGTCCATCGCCCTCGCCAGGTAGGCGTCGATGGCCGCGGGAGTGATGTCCGCCGGGCCGGGCGCGGCGAGCGCGCTCGAGGGTGCGGAGAAGCCGACGATGATGACTGCCGTGATGATCAGTACGCGATGCATGCGGCAACCGTAGGAACTGCTCGCCTGGCTGGGATCCGACGAACGGCCACGACCGGCCTGGACGAAAGTCGGGAATGCCGGGCGTGATCGCCCAGCGGCGTCGTTCAGTCGAGGAGCGCGCGCGTCAGTCGAGCGAGCGCTGCGCGCGGGTCTTCGCCGACCTCCGCCCCGGTCAGCCGGTGAACGACGGCGCCGTCGAGATAGTCGACGAGGATCCCGGCGTCGGTGGCGGCCAAGCCGACCGACGCGGCCATCTCGATCGCCCACGCGCGCAGTCGCCGGTGCCCGCGCTGCACTGATTCGTGGAGCGCCGGCATCGTCTGCGACTCACCGAACAGCGCAAGACGTGCCTGCGTGCGGATGCGGTCGGTGGTCGTCGCGTGCGTGAGGAACAGCGCGAGACCGTCGATGAGGTGCTCGACGGTGGCGAGGCCGAGTGTGCGGTTCAGCGTCTCCCAGTCGGCGTGATCGCGCTGTTCGAGGCGTTCGGCCACGCCGCACAGCAGCGCCTCGCGGGTGCGGAAATAGTTGGAGGTCGAACCGGGCGGCAGGTCGGCGGCCTGGTCCACCGCGCGGTGGGTGAGCGCACGCGACCCACCCGTGCCCAACACCTCGATAGCGGCGTCGAGTACCTGCTCGCGTTTGGTAGCCACGCGCCGATACTACGCCCGTAGTGAGCAGTACTACATTCGTAGTGTTTGACACTACAGCCGTAGTAAAGTCATGGTCGGTACCCGAAACGAGGGAGTGTGCGATGTCTACAGCGATCGTGGTCGGCGGCGGAATCGGGGGAACGGCCGCGGCGCTCGCGCTCGTCGGTCGGGGGTGGTCTGTTCAGGTGCTGGAACGGGTACCGGAGGTCGAGGCGGTGGGATCGGGGATCTCGCTGTGGTCCAACGCGTTACGGGCGCTGGACGCGCTCGGCGTCGGCGATGCGGTGCGTGCGCACGGGATGGCGGAGGTGTCCGCCGGGGTTCGGGACGAGCGCGGGCGATGGCTCTCGCGGACCGATGTGACGACACTGCGGGAACGGTTCGGTGCTCCCGTCGTGATCCACCGCGCCCGGTTGCTGGACATCCTGCGCGCCGCGTTGCCCGAAGGGGTTGTGCGCACCGGAATCTCGGTGCGCGAGGCGACTGTCGACGGGCGAGTCCTCCACTCCGCGGGGACCTCCTGCGCCGATCTGGTCGTCGGTGCCGACGGGATTCGCAGCGTCGTCCGTCGAGCCGTCTGCGGCGACGTGGCACCGCGCTACGCGGGCTATACCGCCTGGCGGGCGGTGATCGACCTCGACGAACCGTTGACGGAATTCGGTGAAACCTGGGGTCGCGGCAGGCGTTTCGGCATGGCGCCCCTCGCCGACGGCCGCGTGTACTGCTTCGCCGTCTACAACGCGCCCGAACACGCTCCCGGAAGCCTCGCCGACGTCGGCGAGCTCTTCGCCGGGTGGCACCACCCGATACCCGCGTTGCTCGCTGCCGCCGACCCGCACGCGGTGCTGCACAACGACATCTACGACCTGCCTGCGCTGTCGACCTTCACCGCGGGCCGGATCGCCCTGCTCGGCGACGCCGCGCACGCGATGACACCGAACCTCGGCCAGGGCGGCTGCCAAGCCCTCGAAGATGCCGTCATCCTGGGTAACTCCGTGGGCGAACCCAACGGCCTCGCCGAATACGACCGTCGCCGCCGACCTCGCGCGCAGATGATCGCCCGCCGCTCCGCCCGGATCGGCACCATCGCCCAGCTCTCCACGCCGACCGCGGTCGCGCTCCGCGACACTGCGATGCGGCTGACCCCCGCGTCGGCCCAACTCCGCGCCATGGCAACGGTTCTCGATTGGACCTGTTGACATACCGTCGGCTGTCAGCGGACGCGAGACCGTGATCGCTCTCGGACAGTCGACACGGCGACGAGCGGTTCCCGGGTACAGCGGCACCGCACTAGCTGCTTGCCTGCACCGACCGGTGGTAGCGCGCGAACATCGAGGCGGCCGTGGCAGCCATGATCGCGCGCAGCTCGGGTGGGTCGAGGACCTCGACGTGATCGCCCAGGGGGAGCAGGGCGTGGGCGAGGATTTCGTGGGACTCCCCGGGGATCGTGATGTCGGCCCAGCCGTCGGCGTCGGCGGGTTGCAACGAGTCCAGGGCTTCGCGGACAGCGGCAGCGTCGTTCATCAGGCGGAGCAGGTTCAGCTGGTCGGTGCAGATTCGGCAGTGGGCGCGCACACGCAGGATCGATCGCGCGAACTGTTCGGCGCCGTCCTGCCAGTGCGTGGCGAGATCGAAATCGGCCGGCCGGGTGAAGGATTCGCCGGTCGGTTCGGCGGTGGCGATTCGGCTCGCCCGATACGAGCGGACATCGGATCCGTCGCGGGCGATGAGGTACCAGGTGCCTGCCTTCATGACCAGGCCGAGCGGTTCGAGGGTGCGCGCTACCGTGCGATCGCCGCGGCGGTAGCTGATCGTGAGGCGGTGGTCGTGCCAGACAGCGTCGGCGACCGTGGCGAGGGTGGGGGTGGCGTCGGGGCGCTGGAACCAGCCGGGCATGTCGATGTGGACGCGTTCGGCGATCCGGGTGGCCCGGCCGCGCAGTTCGGGTGGGAGCGCGGCGAGCATTTTCAGCTGCGCGGTGGCCAGGACGGTGCCGAGGCCCAGGTCGGCGGCTGCGCCGGGCAGGCCCGCGAGGAGTACGGCATCGGCTTCGTCGGAGGTGAGGCCGGTGAGTCGGGTCCGGTAGCCGTCGATCAAGCGCACGCCGCCGCCGCGTCCAGGCGCGCTGTACACCGGAACGCCGGCCTCCGACAGCGCTTCCACGTCCCGGTACACCGTGCGCACCGACACCTCCAGCTCCCGCGCCAACGCGCTCGCGGTCGTGCCGCCGCCCGTCTGCAACAGCAGCAGCAGCCGCACCAATCTGCTCGCTCGCACAACTTCGAGACTAGCCGTCAAACCTGACAGGAGATGTCGAGGTTGGGTCGTACCGTACGAGATATGACCACGTGGAGCCAGTTCACCGAAGAAGCCCCGAGCATCGCGGCGCTGTTTCTGCGCCGCCATCGAGCCACCGGCAACCTGTGCATGCTCGGCACCCTGCGCGCCGACGGATCACCGCGGATCAGCCCGATCGAACCGATGATCTTCGAGGACATGCTCATCCTGGCCGGCATGCCGAAGACCCGGAAATTCGACGACCTCGCCCGCGATCCACGCTTCTGCCTGCACACCGCCACCATCGACACCAACGTCGCGGACGGCGACGCGAAACTCTTCGGCACCGTCACCGATCTCCAGGACGACGCCGTGCACGCACGCTTCGCGCAGAATCTGTTCGACGACAGCGGTCTCGACATTCGCGGCGAGAAATTCGACCACTTCTATGTCGCCGACCTCACCGGCGCGTCCACGGTCGAAGTCAGCGACGACCATCTCGACATCACCGTCTGGAAACCGGGTGCCGGCGAAACAATCGTGCGCAAGCAATGAGCCGCCCGGTTCAGTACGTCGAGGGGTCCGGCGTGAGACGCGGGCTCCCGCGAGCAGTTCGCTCGCCCCGCACGAGAACACTGATTCGGGCCGCGGTCGCCCGCGAGGTTGTCGGGGCAGTTCGTCGAGAGCGGGAGGGATCGATGGGTTGATTATGACTGTCTGGTCAGTCATAATCGGGTGCATGCCGAAGAGAGTCGATGTGGCCGCCAGGCGCTCCGAAATCCTGGACGCGGCCGTGCGAGTGTTCGCGCGCAAAGGTTTCGCCGCGTCGCGGATCGAGGACGTCGCGGCCGAAGCCGGCGTCGCGAAAGGCAGTGTCTACCTGGCGGTCAGCAGCAGGGAGGAACTGCTGACCGCGGCGTTCGACCAGTACCGTGCCCGCGCGCGGGCACAGCTCGCACTGCCCTCGACCGGGTCGGCGCTGGATCGGCTGGGTGCGCTGATCCGGGCGGCGGTCGCGATGCTGGCGGCACATCCCGATCACGCGCGCGTGCTGCTGGATGTGTGGGCCGCCCGCTCCCCGATAGACATGGCCGCCGTGTACGCGGACTACCGCGCGGCGATCGCCGAGCTGCTGCGCGAGGCTCGCGACGACGGGCACTTGCGGGCGGGGATCGGACCCGAGCATGCGGCGGTGATCGTCGGCGCGATCGAAGGCTGCCTGGTGCAGTGGCTCGCCGACGATCGTGTCCGGCTCGTCGACTTGACCGAACCTCTCGTGGCTGTGTGCGTGGACGGAATCCGGCGATGACGATCACCGACCGGCTGATCGCCCCGAACGCGACGAGAAGTGAAGCCGCCCTGTGCTATACGGCCGCGGTGGTGGGCGCGGCGACAGCGGGTCTGCTCGCCGGGCGAACGGGCGGATCCGCGCTGATGATCGCCGTCGTCACGCTGGTCGGCTTCGATGTGTTCGGCGGCGCGGTGGTGAACGCGACGGCGTCGGCGAAGCGCTGGTTCCACCGGCCAGGGCGTGAGGCCCGCCATCACCTCGCGTTCGTGGCGATCCACGGCCAGCCGTTCCTGCTCGCGCTGGTGGTCCCCGGGTTCGGCTGGTGGACGGCGAGCGCGATCTACGTGATCGCCGTCGCGTCCGCGATCACGGTGACCTCGGTGCCCCAGCACCTGCGCACACCGATCGCGTTCGCCGCCACCGTGTTCGGTACCGCGATCACGGTGGCCGTGCTCGCGGTCCCCACGTTCGTGCTCTGGTTCGGGCCCGTCCTGCTGATCAAACTCCTGCTCGCCCACCTCCTGCCGGAGCCGGGCACCGTCGACGAGCCTCGGCCGCGAACGCCTCGCCCGGTGGGGTGAGGATCGGCAGGGCGCGGTTTCGGGGATCGGGCAGGCCGCTGTGCCACGATGAGCTGCATGGATCTGCTCGCTTCCGCTGGTGTCGGAGATCCCTCGCCGATCGTCTCGCTGTTCTGGATCGCGCTCATCGCGGTGGCCGCGCCGCTGCTGTCGCGACTGATGCGCGGTTATCTGCCGGATGTGGTGATCCTGCTCGTAGCCGGCGCGGCATTCGGACCGCACGTGCTCGGATGGGCGAGCAGTGCGGGCGGGGTGGACCTGGTCAGCGAGTTGGGGCTGGGGATGCTGTTCCTGCTGGCGGGTTACGAGCTCGATCCGCGATTGCTGCGCGGCCGATCGGGACGCACGGCGTGGGCCGTGTGGATCGTGTGCCTGCTGTTCGCGTTCGCGATCGTCGTGGCGGCCACGGACAAGTCGACCGGAACGCGGATCGCGGTCGCCATCGCGTTGACCTCCACCGCGCTCGGTACCCTGCTGCCGATTCTGAAGCAGTCGGGAAGCCTCGACTCACCACTGGGCCGCGCGGTGCTGACGCACGGTGCGGTGGGTGAGCTGGGGCCGATCGTGGCGATGTCGGTGCTGCTCACCAGTCGAGACGCGGGCAGCGCGGTGGTGATCGTGGTGATGTTCGTGGTGGCGGCGGCGGTCGTCGGATTCGTGCCGGTGCGGATGCTCGACCGGATTCCCGACCTCGGCGCCGCGCTGGGCAGGCTGGGCGGTGGCACCTCGCAGCTGCCGGTGCGCGGCGTCGTGCTGCTGTTGCTGGTGCTGATGGTGGTGGCCGAGGTCTTCGACCTGGACGTAGTGCTCGGCGCGTTCGCCGCGGGCATGATCCTGCGGCGGCTCATCGCGGCGGGGCATCCGGATGTGGACTCGTCACTGGAGGCCATCGGCTACGGGCTGCTGATCCCGGTGTTCTTCGTGGTGTCGGGGATGGGTATCGACGTGGCGGCGGTCGGTCGCAATCCGATGCTGTGGTTGTGGTTCGTGGTCATCATCGCCCTCGCGCGCGGGTTGCCCGTCTGGCTGAGCGAGCGGTTCGTGGCGCGCGGGGACAACCTGTCGACCGGGGCAGAGCGCGTCGAATTGGCGCTCTACGCCGCGACGGGCCTGCCGATCATCGTCGCGGTGACTCAGGTCGCCACCCAGACCGGCCTGCTGACCGCCGATGTCGCCTCGATTCTGGTCGCGGCGGGCGCGACGACCGTCCTGGTGTTTCCGCTGGTAGCCCGCCTGATCGGGGCGCATGCGGCGAAGTCGGTCACACCCACGCATGAATGAGCTTGCATAGTCGTGCATAATCATCGCATGGTTGATTCGTCGGGAGAACCCGTGTTGCGGGTGGCGGTTGCCGGTGCGAGTGGTTACGCCGGTGGCGAAGTGTTGCGTCTACTGCTCGGCCATCCCGAATACCGAGCGGGGCGCCTCGAGATCGGGGCGCTGACCGCCGGTTCCAACGCGGGCACCGCTCTGGGCGCGCTGCAGCCGCATCTGCTGCCGCTGGCCGACCGGATCCTCGACGAGACCACCCCCGACATCCTGGCCGGCCACGACATCGTGTTCCTCGGTCTCCCACACGGCCAGTCCGGCGCGATCGCGGCCGCCCTGCCCGACGAGACGATCATCATCGATTGCGGCGCCGACTACCGGCTCGCCGACGCCGCCGCCTGGGAGAAGTACTACGGCAGTGCCCACGCGGGCAGCTGGCCCTACGGCCTACCCGAACTGCCCGGCGCGCGGGCGAAGCTGACCGGCGCCCGGCGGATCGCCGTGCCCGGCTGCTATCCCACCGTGTCGAGTGTGGCGCTGGCCCCGGCGATCGCCGCCGGGATCATCGAGCCCACGGTGAATGTCGTTGCGGTGACCGGTACTTCGGGCGCGGGTCGCAAGCTCGACGTCGGTCTGCTCGGTTCCGAGGTGATGGGCAGCGTCCGGGCCTACAGCATCGCGGGCGCGCACCGGCATACCCCGGAGATCGCGCAGAACCTGAAAGCCGCAGGCGGCGTCGACGTCTCGGTCTCGTTCACCCCGGTACTCGCGCCGATGCCGCGCGGCATCCTCGCCACCTGCACCGCCCCGACACGGGTCGATGCCGAGGCGGCCCGCGCTGTCTACGAAAAGGCCTACGCCGAAGAACCTTTCGTGCACCTGCTGCCCGAAGGCGTGCTACCGCAGACCGGTTCGGTGCTCGGCTCCAATGCCATCACCCTGCAGGTCGCCGTCGACGCCGACGCGGGTCTGCTCGTGGTGATCGGCGCGATCGACAACTTGACCAAGGGCACCGCGGGCGCCGCGGTGCAATCGATGAATCTGGCCGTCGGATTCGACGAGACCGCAGGACTTTCCACCGTAGGAGTGGCACCGTGACGACCCCTGATCCGCAGACCCCGGACCACGGCAAACTGATCCACACCCAGGGCGTCACCGCACCGCTGGGTTTCCGCGCGGCGGGCATCGCGGCCGGTCTCAAGGCCAGCGGCAAGCCGGACCTCGCGCTGGTGCTCAACGAGGGCCCCGAATACTCGGCGGCCGGTGTGTTCACCAGCAACCAGGTCAAGGCTGCGCCGGTGCTGTGGTCGCAGCAGGTACTCAAGACCGGTCATCTGCGTGCGGTGATCCTGAACTCCGGCGGCGCGAACGCCTGCACCGGCCACGGCGGTTTCCAGGACACGCACAAGACCGCCGAGGAACTCGCCGCGGCACTGAGCAATTGGGGCACCGAGACCGGTGCGGGCGAGATCGCGGTGTGCTCCACCGGTCTCATCGGTGACCGTCTGCCGATGGACAAGCTGCTTCCCGCGGTCACCGAGATCGTGCACGAGATGGGCGGCGGCCTATCGGGTGGCTCCGACGCCGCCCACGCCATCATGACCACCGACACCGTTGCGAAGGAGTCGGCCTTCCACAGCGAGGACAAGTGGAACGTCGGCGGCATGGCCAAGGGTGCGGGCATGCTCGCGCCGTCGCTGGCCACCATGCTCGTGGTGCTCACCACCGACGCGGTCGCCACGCCCGCCCAGCTCGATTCCGCGCTGCGCAAGGCCACGAAGTACACCTTCGACCGGCTCGATGTCGACGGCTCCTGCTCCACCAACGACACCGTGTTGCTCATGGCCAACGGTGCCAGCGGCATCGCGCCGTCGCAGGACGATCTCGACGCCGCGGTGTTCACCGTGTGTGACGACCTGGCCGCGCAGCTGATGGCCGACGCCGAGGGCGTCACCAAGCGGGTGCGGGTCACCGTCACCGGCGCGGTATCCGAAGACGAGGCGCTGACCGTCGCGCGCGCCGTCGCCCGCGACAGCCTGGTCAAGACCGCGCTGTTCGGTTCCGATCCGAACTGGGGCCGTGTGCTCGCCGCTGTCGGTATCGCGCCCGTGACCCTCGACCCGCACCGGATCACGGTGTCGTTCAACGGCGATCCGGTGTGCGTCGACAGCGTCGGCGCGCCCGGCGCCCGTGCGGTCGACCTGTCCGGCGAAGACGTCGACGTGCACATCGAGCTCAATGTCGGCGACGGCACCGCGATGGTGCGCACCACCGACCTCTCGCACGCCTACGTCGAAGAGAACTCGGCATACAGCTCATGAGCCCCAGTGTGGTGCACAGCCTTTCCGCGCTGGACAAGGCGCACGTGCTCGCCGACGCGCTGCCGTGGCTGCAGAAGTTCCGCGACAAGATCGTCGTGGTGAAGTACGGCGGCAACGCCATGGTCGACGACGGACTCAAGGCCGCCTTCGCCGCCGACATGGCGTTCCTGCGCACCGTCGGCGTGCACCCGGTGGTCGTGCACGGCGGTGGCCCGCAGATCAACGCCATGCTGACAAGGCTCGGTATGGCAGGCGAATTCCGCGGCGGCTTCCGCGTCACCACCCCCGAGGTGATGGATGTGGTGCGGATGGTGCTGTTCGGTCAGGTGGGCCGTGAGCTCGTCGGGTTGATCAACGCGCACGGCCCGTACGCGGTCGGTATCTCCGGCGAGGACGCGCACCTGTTCACCGCGACCCGGCGCACGGTCGCCGTCGAGGGTGTGGCCACCGACATCGGCCTGGTCGGCGACGTCACCGAGGTCAACCCCGGCGCGGTGCTCGACCTGATCGACGCGGGCCGCATCCCGGTGGTCTCCACCATCGCCCCCGACGCCGACGGCGTGGTGCACAACATCAACGCCGACACCGCCGCCGCCGCACTGGCCGAGGGCATCGGCGCCGAGAAACTCGTCGTCCTCACCGACGTCGAGGGCCTCTACACCGACTGGCCGGATCGCTCCTCGCTGACCAGCCGCATCGACGCCGACGCCTTGTCGACGTTGCTGCCGCGCCTGGATGCGGGCATGGTGCCGAAGATGGAAGCCTGTCTGCGCGCCGTGCTCGGCGGGGTGCCCAGCGCCCACGTGATCGACGGGCGGGTGCCGCATTCGGTACTACTGGAGCTGTTCACCGGAGAAGGAATCGGAACCATGGTGACCCCCGCCGGGTCGCCGGATGGAACGCAATCATGAGCGAAACAGAGATGCTGCAGCAGCGGTGGTCGGCCGCGATGATGGACAACTACGGCACCCCCAAGGTCGCGCTCGTGCGCGGCGCCGGCGCGGTGCTCTACGACGCCGACGGCAAGCGCTACATCGACTTCCTCGGTGGCATCGCGGTCAACAGCCTCGGCCACGCCCACCCCGCGATCCTGGAGGCGGTCACCCAGCAACTGGGCACGCTCGGTCACGTGTCGAACCTGTACGCCAACGAGCCGGTGATCGAGCTGGCCGAGAAGCTGCTCGCGCATTTCGGCGACGGGGAGGGCAAGGCGTTCTTCTGCAATTCCGGCACCGAGGCCAACGAGGCCGCGTTCAAGATCGCGCGGCTCACCGGGCGGACCAAGATCGTGGCCGCCGAGGAGGCGTTTCACGGTCGCACGATGGGCGCGCTGGCGCTCACGGGTCAGGCTGCCAAGCGAACGCCGTTCGAGCCGATGCCGCCCGGTGTCGTGCACGTGCCCTACGGTGACGCCGCCGCACTCGACGCGGTGGTCGACGCCGATACCGCCGCGGTGTTTCTCGAGCCGATGATGGGGGAGAGCGGTGTGGTCGTGCCACCGTTCGACTACCTGGCCAAGGCTCGCGACATCACTTCCCGGGCTGGGGCTCTGCTGATCCTCGACGAGGTGCAGACCGGAATCGGGCGCACCGGAACATTTTTCGCGCACCAGGCGGCGGGCATCGTCCCCGACGCGATCACCCTGGCCAAGGGCCTGGGTGGTGGCCTGCCGATCGGCGCCGTGCTGGCGCAGGGCCGGGCCGCCGAACTGCTCACGCCGGGCCTGCACGGCACCACCTTCGGCGGCAATCCCGTCTGTGCCGCGGCGGCTCTGGCCGTGCTGCGCACCATCGACTCCGACGACCTGCTGACCCATGTGGAACGGGTCGGCAAGAAGCTCAGCGACGGCATCGCCCTGCTCGAGCACCCCGAGATCGACCACGTGCGTGGCGCGGGCCTGCTCATCGGCATCGTCTTGCGCGACGACATCTCCGCGTATGTCGACGAACGGGCGCGCGAGGCCGGCTACCTGCTGAACCCCGCCAAGCCCAACGTCCTCCGGTTGGCACCGCCGCTGGTGCTCACCGAAACCCAGGCCGACAATTTCGTCGCCGACCTGCCCGAGATCCTCGACAAGGCCGCCGCCGATGCTAAGGGAGCGACCAAGTGACCCTGCGTCATTTCTTGCGTGACGACGATGTGACCCAGGCCGAACAGGCCGAAATACTCGCCATCGCCGCCGAATTGAAGAAGGACCCGTTCGCGCACCGACCCCTCGACGGTCCGCGTGGCGTGGGGGTGATCTTCGAGAAGAACTCCACCCGCACCCGCTTCTCGTTCGAGCTCGGCATCGCCCAGCTCGGCGGGCACGCGGTGGTCGTCGACGGCCGCGACACCCAGTTGGGTCGGGAGGAGACCCTCGGCGACACCGGCAGCGTGCTCTCGCGCTATGTCGACGCCATCGTGTGGCGGACCTTCGAACAGTCCCGCCTCGACGAGATGGCGGTCACCTCGACGGTTCCCGTGGTGAACGCGTTGTCCAACGAGTTCCACCCCTGCCAGGTCCTTGCCGACCTGCAGACGATCAGCGAGCGCAAGGGGTTCCTCGAAGGACTGAACCTCACCTACTTCGGTGACGGCGCCAACAACATGGCCCACTCGCTGCTGCTGGGTGGGGTGACCGCCGGAATGAACGTCACCGTCGCCGCGCCCGCCGGTTTCGAACCGTTGCCGTGGATCCTGGATGCCGCCGCCGAGCGCGCCGCGGACACCGGTGCGAGGGTCTCGGTGACGGGTGACCCGGTGATCGGCGCGACCGGTGCCGACGTGCTCGTCACCGATACCTGGACCTCCATGGGGCAGGAGAACGACGGTCTCGATCGGGTCGGCCCGTTCCGCCCGTTCCAGCTCAATACCGAGCTGCTCGCCTACGCTGCCCCGGAAGCGATTGTGCTGCACTGTCTTCCGGCGCACCGCGGCGAGGAGATCACCGACGAAGTACTCGACGGCGGGCACAGCGTGGTCTGGGACGAAGCCGAGAACCGGCTGCACGCACAGAAGGCGCTGCTGGTGTGGCTGCTCGCGAAAGCCGCCGCGTGAGACCGCGAACCGGGGCCGGCGCACAGGCGCGGCGATGAGCGCACCCGAGAAGGGCTCGCCCGCGATCGCCCGCACCCGCGCCGGCCGTCAGTCCCGCATCATCGAACTGTTGACCTCCCACTCGGTCCGCAGCCAGACCGAACTCGCCGCCCTGCTGTCCGCCGAGGGCATCGAGACCACCCAGGCCACCCTCTCACGTGACCTCGACGAACTCGGCGCGGTGAAACTGCGTGCGGCCGACGGCGGCGCGGGGGTCTACATCGTCCCCGAGGACGGCAGCCCCGTGCGCGGCGTCACCGGCGGTACCGGCCGCCTGTCCAAACTCCTCGGCGACCTGCTCGTCTCCACCGATGCCAGTGGTAATCTCGCCGTCCTGCGCACCCCGCCCGGCGCCGCCCACTTCCTGGCCAGCGCCCTGGACCGCGCCGCGCTGCCGTTCATCGTCGGCACCATCGCCGGTGACGACACCATCGCGGTCATCGCTCGCGAACCCCTCACCGGCGCCGAACTGGCGGCCAAAATCGAGGATTTGGCCTGACCCGACCACAATTCGGCTGCCCGGCAGTCGCGCCCACCACGAGCTCGCGCGGTGACAGCGAACAGCCAACGGCTGGCACCGATTCCGTCGTTGTCGATGATGGGGTGTCGGCGATCCGACGCGTTCGTGGGTGACGCGAGGCGCTACCGTGCCGGGTCCGGCGACAACCGCTGCCAGGTCCAGTCCACGCGCACATCGAGCGGTGCCTCGGGTGTGACCATCCGGGGATCGGTGTTCAGGCCGTTGGGTGGTCCCGACTGCGCCTCCACCGACAGCGACTCTGTCGGCAGTGTCCAGACGACCACGTCGTGGACCGGGCTGGTGATGGTGAATTCCAGGAACCCGGGCCAGGTGAGTCGAACCTCGACGCCGTCGGGCATTGCGAAGCAGTCGTCCCACGGTGGCGGTGTCGGCGCGATCTCGCGCCCGGTGGGGAGGTAGTCGTCGCCGCGCTCGTACTGCCATGCCGGGTCGAACTCGAGCACCAGCGGGCCCGTGGCGGGTGGGACCTCGCGCAGGAACCACGGATGCCAGCCGCCCTGGGCGGGGAAAGCATCACGGTCGGTGGCGATGCGCATCGCCAGGGTGAGGCCGGTGTCGGTGAGCGTGAACGTCTGGGTGACGGTCCCGGCGAACGGCCATGGGTCACCGAGCCGATGACTGATCGTCGCCTCGCTCGGCGACACCGCGACCACGTCCCATGCTCCCTCGCGTGCGGTGCCGTGGATGCTGTGCGGGGCATTGTTGATCGGCATCCGATACGCGTGGCCGCCGACGGTCAGCTCACCCCCGCCGAGCCGACCGGCCCACGGCGCCATGACGAAACAGCCGGTTCCCGGGTCCTGGCGGAGCAGTTCGGTGCCGTCGACGGTGAGGCTGTGGATCGCGCCCCCGTCGCCCGGGGCGATCGTGAGACCCGCGGAGCCTGCGCGGAGCCGCACAGCGTCGGTCATGGTCGGCACACCAGCGGCGTGGGTCGGTCACCGACGGTAACCCGCGTCGAAACGCGGCCGGGGCTCAATTGAACGGGTACTGTCCGCCGCCCGCGCCACCGCCGTGGTTGTTCGGCGTGGCGATGTCGATGATGTCCTGGACCAGTCCGACGACGGCACGGCCGACATCGAGAACACCGTTGCCGAGGGTCGAGAATTCCTGGGCGATGTAGTGGAGCATCTTGTTCGTCCTCCCGTGTGGCGAGCGAATAGTGCTCTCCCAGAGTGCCACACGCGAGCGGTCAGGAGTTCAGGAAGTTCAGGATCAGCAGGGTCAGCGGGGCGGTGATCTCGAAGACGGTGCGGCCGATATAGAGGCCGAGGGCGGCGCCGGCTTCATAGTTGTCGGAGAGGAACTGCAGGACTTCGTCCATGGTGTGCTCCCTGGATTCGAGGTCGGTGGGGTCAGGCGAAGAATCCCTGGAGCAGGGGGGTGCCGAGATCGATGACGGTCTTGGCGACCGTCAGGCCGAGGTTCCCGAGTCCGATGACGACCGTCCCGATCAGGTCGTAGTTGGCCTCGGCGAAATCACGTAGCGACTGCATGATGGCTCCTTCGGTCCCGACCCAATGGTTGCCTACTGTGACCAGCGTCTCATAGCCGAGCGTACTCGCCAAGGGGTCTTGCGTTGTCTTCGCAGGTGATCGGCTATTTCGGTGACGGCGGTCCGCGCTCGGACCCCCCGTTATGAATGAGATTGCATCATCGTGCATAATCATTTGCAGCAACGGCGTGAGCCGAACCGGCGGCCGGAGCATCCATACTGCTCAGGGCAGGCCTTACGTACCAGACTTCGAGGAGCACAACAGACATGTCCGATCGCGTCGTACTCGCCTACTCCGGTGGGCTTGACACCTCCGTCGCCATCAGCTGGATCGCGAAGGAGACCGGTTCCGAGGTGGTGGCCGTGGCCATCGACCTGGGCCAGGGCGGCGAGGACATGAACGCGATCCGACAGCGAGCGCTGGACTGCGGCGCCGTGGAGGCCATCGTGGTCGACGCGCGCGACGAGTTCGCCGACGAGTACTGCCTGCCCACCATCCAGGCCAACGCCATGTACCAGGGTCAGTACCCGCTCGTCTCGGCCATCAGCCGCCCGCTGATCGTCAAGCACCTCGTCGAGGCCGCGAAGTTCCACAACGCGACCACCGTGTCGCACGGCTGCACCGGCAAGGGCAACGACCAGGTCCGCTTCGAGGTCGGCATCGGCGCGCTCGCGCCCGACCTGGAGGTCATCGCCCCGGTCCGCGACTACGCCTGGACCCGTGAGAAGGCCATCGCCTTCGCCGAGGAGAACAAGCTCCCGATCAACGTCACCAAGAAGTCGCCGTTCTCCATCGACCAGAACGTGTGGGGTCGCGCGGTCGAGACCGGGTTCCTCGAGGACCTGTGGAACGCGCCCACCAAGGACGTCTACGACTACACCGCCGACCCGACGGTGAACTTCGAGGCGCCCGACGAGGTCATCATCACCTTCGAGAAGGGTGTGCCGGTCGCCATCGACGGCCGTCCGGTCTCGGTGCTGCAGGCCATCGAGGAGATGAACACCCGCGCCGGTCGTCAGGGCGTTGGCCGCCTCGACATGGTCGAAGACCGGCTCGTCGGCATCAAGAGCCGCGAGATCTACGAAGCGCCGGGCGCCATCGCGCTGATCACCGCGCACCAGGCCCTCGAAGCCGTCACCGTCGAGCGTGAACTGGCCCGCTACAAGCGCCAGGTCGAGCAGCGCTGGGGCGAGCTGGCCTACGACGGCCTGTGGTACTCGCCGCTCAAGCGCGCGCTCGACGCGTTCATCACCGACACCCAGCAGACCGTGACCGGCGAGATCCGGATGGTCCTGCACGGTGGGTCCGCGGTGGTCAACGGCCGTCGTTCCGACCAGTCGCTCTACGACTTCAACCTGGCCACCTACGACGAGGGCGACACCTTCGACCAGTCCCTGGCCAAGGGCTTCGTCCAGATCCACGGCTTGTCCTCGAAGGTCGCCGCCCGCCGCGACCTGAACCAGAAGTAACAAGCGGAAAATCACCCTCGTAGTCTCGATACCGGCCGGTCCGCACGGATCGGCCGGTGTCGTCATCATCCATGCCCGCCATCCCGACCGGAGGAGACATCGACTATGACCCACAGTGGAACCAACGAAGGTGCGCTCTGGGGTGGGCGATTCGCTTCCGGTCCGGCCGAGGCGATGGCGGCGTTGAGCAAGTCGACCCACTTCGACTGGGTGCTGGCTCCCTATGACATTCGCGCGTCCAAGGCGCATGCCCGCGTGCTGCACAAGGCAGGGCTGCTCGCCGACGACGATCTGCCCGCCATGCTGGCCGGTCTGGATGCGCTCGCCGCCGATGTCGCTTCGGGCGCCTACGGGCCAGCCGACTCCGACGAGGATGTGCACGGCGCGCTCGAGCGCGGGCTGATCGAGCGGGTCGGCACCGAACTCGGTGGTCGACTGCGGGCCGGTCGTTCGCGCAACGACCAGGTGGCGACCCTGTTCCGGATGTGGCTGCGTGACGGTGTGCGTCGCGTCGCGGCCGGTGTGCTCGACGTGGTCGACGCGCTCGTCGCGCAGGCCGCGGCGCACCCCGATGCGGTGATGCCGGGCAAGACCCACCTGCAGGCCGCGCAGCCGGTGCTCCTCGCGCATCACCTGCTCGCCCACGCGCATCCGCTGCTGCGTGATCTGGAACGCCTGCGTGATTTCGACAAGCGCGCCGCCATCTCGCCGTACGGTTCGGGCGCGCTGGCCGGTTCCTCGCTCGGGCTCGACCCCGAGCAGATCGCCGCCGAGCTGGATTTCACCGCCTCCGCCGCCAATTCGATCGACGCCACCTCCTCGCGTGACTTCGCCGCCGAGGCCGCCTTCGTGCTGGCCATGATCGGCGTGGACCTGAGCCGGATGGCCGAAGAGGTCATCATCTGGAGCACACCGGAATTCGGCTACGTCACGTTGGCCGACGCCTGGTCCACCGGTTCGTCGATCATGCCGCAGAAGAAGAACCCCGACGTCTCGGAACTCACCCGGGGCAAGGCTGGTCGCCTGATCGGCAACCTGACCGGCCTGCTGGCAACGTTGAAAGCCCAACCGCTGGCCTACAACAGGGACCTCCAGGAAGACAAAGAGCCACTGTTCGACTCGGTCGCCCAGCTGGAACTGCTCCTGCCCGCCATCGCGGGCCTCGTCGGCACCCTGACCTTCCACACCGACCGGATGGCCGAATTGGCCCCTGCCGGTTTCACACTCGCCACCGATATCGCGGAATGGATGGTGCGCCAAGGGGTTCCGTTCCGCGTTGCCCACGAAGCGGCCGGTGCCTGCGTGCGGGTCGCCGAGGCGCGCGAAGTCGGCCTCGACGAACTCACCGACGCCGAATTCGCCGCCGTCGACCCGGCACTGACCGCCGGTGTGCGCGAAGTGCTCACGGTGCAGGGCTCGATCGCCTCGCGCAATGCGCGCGGCGGCACCGCCGGTGTTCGGGTGACCGAGCAGCTCGACGAGGTTCGCGAGACCGCCGACGCCGCCCGCGCCTGGTTGGGCTGACCACAGCCGGTCGGGTGCGTAATCGCCTGGCACCGCCCGCGATACAGCGCGCGCCCGACTAGTCTGCGGCCATGACCCTGCTCTTCCTGGCGCTGGCCATCGCCACCGAGGTGACGGCGACCGTGTCGCTGAAACTGTCCGAGGGCTTCACGAAATTGGTGCCGTCCATCGTCGTGGTGGTCGGCTACGGCGCGGCGTTCTACTTCCTGTCGCAGGCCTTGAAGCGCGGCATGGCGATCGGGGTCGCCTACGGCATCTGGTCAGCGGTGGGCGTGGCCGCCATCGCCACCATCGGTGTGTTGTTCCTGGGGGAGCGGCTCACGTTCGTGCAGGTCGGTGGCATCGGACTGGTGATTCTCGGCGTGCTCGCGCTGGAGCTCGGTGGCGCGCGCTGATGTCGGCCGCACCGGTCTAGAGCTCCGCGCGCACGCGAAAGCCGGCCTCGTGCAGTGCGTCCAGTACATCGTCGCGGTGGGCCGTACCTCGCGTTTCCACGGTGAGCGACACCTCCACTTCGTCGACGGCCAGCCACGGACCCGTGCGCGAGTGCACGATGTCGACCACGCTCGCACCCGCG
Source organism: Nocardia sp. NPDC058633 (assembly GCF_042717045.1). Taxonomy (NCBI): domain Bacteria; kingdom Bacillati; phylum Actinomycetota; class Actinomycetes; order Mycobacteriales; family Nocardiaceae; genus Nocardia; species Nocardia sp. NPDC058633. The sequence goes on along the minus strand of NZ_JBHXRA010000015.1, from coordinate 22,751 downwards.
CGACCGACCACCGCGAGCAGCGCCGACAAAGCGCCGGGGCGGTCGTCGATCGTCACGCGCATCGCCAGATAGCGGCCCGCGGCGCTGAGGCCGTGGCCGATGACGCGAGTGAGTAGCAGAGGGTCGATATTGCCGCCGGACAGAATCGTCACCACCGGGCCGGGGAGTTCGGTCAGGGTGGAGTTGAGCAGCGCCGCGACACCCGCCGCGCCCGCGGGTTCGACGATGAGTTTGGCTCGTTCGAGACAGAGCAGCAGGGCTTTCGACAAGGCGTCCTCGTCGACGGTGACGATCTCGGACACCAACTCGGCCACATGGCCGAACGGCACCGCGCCGGGCAACCCCACCGCGATGCCGTCGGCCATCGTCGACATCCGGGGCACCCGCACCGGCTTGCCCGCCGCGAGCGAATCCGGCCACGCCGCCGCCTCGGCCGCCTGTACGCCGATCACCCGCACCTGCGGCGACCACGCGTGCAACGCCACCGCGACTCCCGCGAGCAAGCCGCCGCCACCGGTCGGCACGACGACCGTGCCCACATCGGGCACCTGCTCGAGAATCTCCAGCGCGACCGTCGCCTGTCCGGCGACGATGTCGGGATGGTCGAAGGGATGGATCAGGGTCGCACCGGTCTGTTCGGCGAATTCCTGTGCGGCGAGCAAGGACTCGTCGATCGTGTCGCCCACCAGATGCACCTCGGCGCCGTAGGCGCGCGTGGCGACCAGTTTCGGTAGCGAGGCCCCGACCGGCATGAACACCGTCGAGGAGATCCCGAGCTCGCTCGCCGCCCACGCCACCCCCTGCGCGTGATTGCCGGCGCTGGCCGCGACCACTCCCCGCCCTCGCTGCACCGCGGGCAGATTCGCGATCCGGTTGTAGGCCCCGCGCGGCTTGAACGACCCGGTGCGCTGCAAGTTCTCACACTTGAGCAGCACCGGCGCGCCGACTCGCTCCGACAACACCCGCGACCCGACGGTCGGCGTACGCCGGATCACCGGCGCCAACAGCCGTGCCGCCGCCTCGATCCGCTCCGTTCCCACGGTCTCCATCCGCCACATGGTGCCAGTCCCGGTAGCTGAAAGTGCGCCGAGCGGAGTTCGTGCCCTCGCGTCCGGTTCAGGCGCGCGGTTCGGCCTTCGCGATGTTGTGGGCGATGGTGCCGAGGCGGGTGAGGCGGGCATCGCCCAGCGGGGTGAGTTTGCCGCCGAGGCGGTTGGTGACGAAGGCGAGGGACAGGCCGGTCTCGGGGTCGGCGAACGCGCCGGAACCGCCGAGGCCGAAGTGGCCGAAGGCCGAGATCGGGTCGGCCTTCGAGGGCTTCATGGGGACGCCGTGGAAGCCGAGTGCCCAGGGAATGCGGAAAGCCAGAACGTAGTCGGGGGTGAAGACCTGGCGGGTCGCGACACGGCGGATGGCGTCGGGGGACAGGATGCGGGTGCCGTCGAGTTCACCGCCGTTGGCCAAGGCGGCGTAGACGCGGGCGAGAGCGCGGGCGGAGAAGACGCCGTTCACGCCCGGCATCACCGAATCGTGCACGCGCGCGTCGACGATCAGGTCGGCGAAGCCGCGCGGGGTGGTTTCCGCGGCGGCGGAGAAGCGGGTGCGGCCCAGCAGATCGGAGCCGGTGTCCCAGTCCATGCCCGCGGCCCGCAGGCGCGGGAAGGTGGTGGCGATGCGGTGGCGCTGGTCCTGCGGCACGCGAAACCACAGTTCTTCGGCGCCGAGGGGTTCGGCGAGTTCGGTGCGCACGACATCGACGAAGTCGCGGCCGGTGACGCGCCGGACAATCTCGGCGGCCAGGTGTCCGTAGCTGATTCCGTGATAGCCGCTGGTGATCCGGTGCCGCGGGTCGGGCGTGGCGGCGGCCAGCGCGGCGGTGACGGCTTCGTCATCGAGAAAGCTCTCGATCGGACCGGGGAGCAGACCGCGTAAACGGTGCAGGCCGGCACGGTGGGTGAGCACATCGCGCACGGAGATGTCGGCCTTGCCCGCCGCGGCGAACTCCGGCCAGTACTCGGCGACCGGACTGTCGTAGTCGAGCTGTCCCCGGTCGGCCAACTGGTGCATCACCGTGGAGGCCACGCCTTTTCCGGTGGAGAAGCCCAACGCCACCGAGTCCGCGGTCCACGGCACGCCCGGACTCGCGTAGCCCGCCCACACATCGACCACGGGCTCGCCGTGCAGATACACGCACAGCGCGCCACCGCCGTGCGACGGCTTGCGGAACAGATGGTCGAACACGGCGACCAAGCGGACGAAACGGCGATCCACCGACTGCGTTGTCGAAACTCCCATAGTCCGAGCATGCCATCGCACACTGGGGACCGGTCGGTTCGGTGATCGTTTCCCCACCGTCACGGCGGGCATCTCGGGGAGGTTCGCGGCCCCGCAGAACGAAGACTTTCGCGGGACCGCTGGACTCCTTCGGTTCGTGAATCCTGTTCAGACGCCGGCGGTCTCGGTGGTCAGCGCGTTCAGCACCGCGTCGAGATCGTCGACGTCGACGACCAGACGGGTGAAGTCGGGACCGTGCAGATCGATCCGTACGGCGCTGCCACCGAAAGTGGTGTCCCAGAACTCCTTGCGGCCCTTGCCGCGATAGACGCCCGCGGCGATCACCCCGGGGATGAAGGTGCCGGGAGCGCGGACCCACGGGGGCCGCAGGTCCACTTCGGCGGTGGCGATCTCAGTGATGGCGGCACGGTCGATCACGACCTGCTGGCGCAGGGCGAGCAGGCGATGCCCACCCAGCACGTTGACCGTCACCGTGTCGTCGTTGATCTCGACCTCGACCATCGCTACCTCACTCGCCGTCGTGCGGACCGTTCGATGTCCAGCTTGGTCGGGCGGCCTGTTCGCCGACTGTGGTGAGCCTGTGAGTTAGCCAAGGAATCGAAGACATCGACAAATATAGATATGCGCATCTAACGGTTTAGGCGCTTTCAGGAAAGGCAATCGAGAAAGAGAAAGCAAGGACGGACCGGTCAGGCCTGGTGGGCCCGACCGGCGATCTCGAGCACCTGAGCGAGCCACGGTGTGAACTTGCCGGGGTCGGCCGCGATGTCGGCGCGGACAGTCTGCGGGGGCAGCCATGCCCAGCTCCCGATCTCGGCCGGGTTCGGGCACGGCGGCAGGTCGCCGACCGCGCCGATCAACACGTGGTCGTATTCGTACTCGACGCGCCCTGTCGCCTCGTCGCCGGCGCGGTAGGTGAAGGCGCCGACCTCGGTGAGCTCGGCGGTCATCCCGAACTCCTCGCGCAAGCGGATCGCGGCGGCCTCGGTGACCGCCTGACCGGGCGCCGGATGACCGCAGCAGGTGTTGGCCCATCGCAGCGGAAACCGCGTCTTCACCGCGGCTCGCTGCTGGAGCAGCACCTGACCGTGCCGGTCGAACAGCAGCACCGAGAAGGCGCGGTGCAATGTGCCGGGTGGTCGATGGGCATCGGCCACCGAGCACGCGCCGATCGCTGTGCCCGAGTCGTCGACCAACTCGACAGCCATGGCTTCACGGTCGGTTGACGGGTCGGCGAGCTTGTCGGTCACCAGGCCACCTTATCGACGACGATCAGCGGGTAATGGAAGCTCCCCCCGCGGTAGGCGGTGGGCAAGGGTGGCTCGACGCCGACGGCGAGTTCGGATTCGAGAGTCATGGAGTATCTCCTCACCTCGGGCGGAAATCGGCACATCGGATCACCCCGTCGAATGCGACGGTGCGCGACAGGCTTCGGGGGTGGCAACAGTGCGAGGCGAACGGTCCGACGCGTAAGAACCATCAGCGCGTGGAGGTCTGCCGTGTGAAACGGTGCTCTACGAAATCGTCTGTGCGTCAGTAGGTTCCGAACGGGGACGATCGTAGGGGCCGGCGTGGCCGCGCGCCGGGCATTGGGGAAAACATAGCGATGACCGGGAGTATCGGTGTGCTGTGGTGGCCGGTCCGATCGGCGGCGCGGTTGATCCGGGCGCGATGACCGGTCGAGTGCGTCGACCGCGACGCGATCGGCTGCCGGGTGTGAGGTGAATCGCTGGAACATGCGGCCTGTCACAGCCGACACATAATGGAGGTCCGGTGTGGTTAGCTCATATGAGCACATCGGGGTGTGTGAGGTGTGTCACTTTAAGCAGGTAGGGCCAGGTGGGAACGGTGGATATCAGTCCAAGAGGTGTGGTCGGTTCGGTGCAGCGGTTGCTGGCTACCGCGCAGAACGGGCTGGAGGTGATCCGCTTCGGCGGATTGTCACACGATGTCGAGTCCTCGCCCTTCGAGGTCGTCGAGCGTCGACGCATGTACCGGCTGCGGCATTACTTTCCCGACGAGACGACGCCAGGCCGTCCGGTAGCGCTGCTGGTGCCGCCGTTGATGGTGAACGCCGACATCTGGGACGTCAATGCGGCGGGCGGCGCGGTCGGCATCCTGCACGACAGCGGAGTCGACTGCTGGGTGATCGATTTCGGCTCACCCGCGACGGAGGAAGGCGGCTGGGAACGCGACCTGGCCGACCATGTGCTCGCGGTGAACTCCGCCATCGACACCGTCTGTGAGGCCACCGGCGCGCAGGTGCATCTGATGGGGTACTCCCAGGGTGGCATGTTCGCCTACCAGACCACCGCCTACCGCTACGGCAAAGGCGTGGCCTCGATCGTCACCTTCGGCAGCCCCGTCGACATCGTCGCCGGTATGCCGTTCGGGCTGCCCTACGGCGTGGTCTCCGAGGTGGCCGACTTCCTGGCCGACCATGTGATGCACCGGCTGCCCATCACCGAGTCGATGGTGCGCATCGGGTTCCAGATGCTCGACCCGGTGAAAACCGCCAAGTCGCGCATCGACTTCCTGCTGCAGCTGCACGATCGGGAAGCGTTGCTGCCCAAGGAACGTCAGCGCCGGTTCCTCAACAGCGATGGCTGGGTGGGGTATTCGGGTCCGGCCGTGGCCGATCTGCTCAAGCAGTTCGTCGCCCACAACCGGATGATGCTCGGCGGCTTCGTGATTCGCGACCACCCGGTGTCACTGGCCGAACTGAAGTGTCCGATTCTGGCATTCGTCGGCGAAGTCGACGACATCGGCCAGCCCGCCGCGGTGCGCGGCATCGTGCGGGCAGCGCCCCACGCCGAGGTGTACGAAGCCAGTTTGGTGGCAGGACATTTCGGGCTCGTCGCCGGTTCGACGGCCACCAACCACACCTGGCCGATGGTGCGCGACTGGATCGCGTGGATGAACGGCAACGGCGCCCTGCCCGAGCAGATCGTGCCCATGCAGGAACACGTCGCGAGCAACGCGCCGCGCACTGCCGCCAACCGGATGGTGCACACCGCCGCCGGGCTGGCCGAAGCGGGCGCGGGCGTCGGCAAGGCGCTGGAAGGTATCGCGGGCAACACGATTCGCGGTTCGCTCGAAATGGCGGGCGAGGCCGCGCGTGCCCTGCCCCGGCTCACCCGGCTCGGAATGATCCAGCCGCACACCCGCATCTCACTCGGCAAACTGCTCAGCGAGCACGCGAGTCGGGCGCCGCAGAAGGACCTGGTGCTGTTCGACGACCGCGTGCACACCAACGCTGCCGTCGAGGAACGCGTCGACAATGTGGTGCGCGGCCTGATCTCCGTCGGTATCCGGCCCGCCATGCGCGTGGGCATCATGATGGAGACGCGTCCGAGCGCGCTGGCCTCGGTCGCCGCGCTCTCGCGCCTCGGCGCCGTCGCGGTGCTGCTCGCGCCGGGCGCCGAACTCGACCGCGCCATCGAGTTGACCGGCGTGCAGTCGCTGATCACCGACCCGGAGAACCTGCGTGCCGCCGCCGCGACCGCCGCCAGGGTGTTGGTGCTCGGTGGCGGGCCCTCGCGCGCGCTCGCGGTGCCGACCGGCGACCGGGTGATCGACCTGGAACAGATCGACCCGGCGAAGGTGCGCGTGCCCGCCTGGTACCGGCCGAACCCGGGGCTGGCGCGCGAACTCGCGTTCGTGCTCGTGCTGGGCTCCGGCGACCGGCTCGAGGCCAAATACATCACCAACCACCGCTGGGCCCTCTCGGCCTTCGGCACGGCGAGCGCGGCCGACTTGGACCGCCGCGACACTGTGTACTGCCTTGCGCCACTGCACCATTCGTCGGGTCTGCTGGTGAGCCTGGGTGGGGCGATCGCCGGTGGCAGCCGGATCGCACTGGCCAGGCCGATGGATCTGGACCCGGGCCGCTTCGCCGAAGAGGTGCACCGCTACGGCGTCACCGTCGTCACCTACACCTGGACCATGCTGCGCGACCTGCTCGACTCCAAGGTGTTCCCCGCCGGCCACAACCATCCGATCCGGCTGTTCATCGGATCCGGTATGCCCGCGGGTCTGTGGCGGCGCACCGTCGAACAGTTCGCCCCGGCCCGGGTGCTCGAGTTCTACGCCTCGATCGACGGTGACGTGGTGCTGGCGAATGTCACCGGCGCCAAGATCGGGTCGAAGGGCAGGCCGGTGCCCGGCACCGCACGGGTCGAACTGGTCGCCTATGACCCGATCAGTGAACAGATCCTCGTCGGCGACGACGGGTTCGCGCGCCGCTGCGCCGACAACGAACCGGGGCTGTTGCTCGGTAAGGCCGTCGACGGTGGCGATATCTCGGATGGCGGACTGCGTGGGGTGTTCCGGGCCGGTGACGCCTGGTGGCCGACGGAGAACCTGTTCCGGCGTGACAGCGACGGGGACTACTGGTTGGTGGACCGCCGCGACACGGTGATCCACACCGCCCGCGGCCCGGTGTTCACCCAGCCGATCGTGGACGTGCTCAACGACATCACCCCGGTCGACATGGAGGTCGCCTTCGGGCTCGAGACTTCGGCGGGCGTCATCGCCGCAGCGGCGCTGAGTGTGCGCCACGGGTTCCGGATCGAACCGGGTGATGTCACCGAGGCGATGCGCGGGCTGGAGCGCAGCCAGCGCCCGGACCTGGTCTACGTCGTCGACGAGATCCCGCGCAGCTCCAGCTTCCGTCCCTCGGCACCGGCGGTGCAGGCCGCGGGCCTGCCCGAGGCGGGGCCGGGCACCTGGATCTACAACCGGGAGACCGAGACCTACGACGTGCTCGCCGACGCGGCAGCCGCCGAACTCTTCGGCGGACACTGACTCGACGGAGCACCCCTGCGATCAACGGCAAAGGCCGCCCGTCGAAACGGGCGGCCTTTGTCTGTGAGAATCGAAAACAGCTGCATCGCAACAGCTTCTCGGTCGGGGGCTACACCTGATACTCGGTGACCGCGTCCACGACACGACCGAGCTGCGCCTCGCTGAGCAACGGCCACAGCGGCAGACGCACGATCGTCGACGAGAAATTCGCCGAGCGCGTGCACGGCACCGGGGTGCGGCCGTACTTGAGGCCGGCGGGGCTCGAATCCAGCGGAATGTAGTGGAACGGCGCGACGATCCCGCGTTCGGCGAGGTGGGCGATGATGCCGTCGCGGCTGTCCTCGGTGGGCATGCGCAGGAAGAACAGGTGTGCGGTGTGGCCGGCGTCGGCGGGCACCGTCATCGGGCGCACGTCGTTGCGAGCGGCCCAGTCGGGTAGCGCGGCCGCGTAGGTGTCCCACACGCGGTGGCGGTTGGCCTGGATGGTGTCGAACTCGGCCAGCTGGGCGTCGAGCACAGCGGCATTGAGCTCACTGGGCAGATAGCTCGAACCGATGTCCTGCCAGGAATACTTGTCGACCTGGCCGCGCAGGAAGCGAGCACGGTCGGTGCCCTTCTCCCGCATGATCTCGGCGCGACCCATGAGGATCTCGTCCGACAGCAGCAGCGCGCCGCCCTCACCGCAGTGCACGTTCTTGGTGTCGTGGAAACTCTGCGTGCCGAGGGTGCCGATCGTGCCGAGCTGCCTGCCTCGCCAGGTACCACCGAGTCCGTGCGCGTTGTCCTCGATGATCGCGACGCCGTGCTGGTCGGCCAGCGCGAGCAGCGGCTCCATCTCGGCCGCGACACCGCCGTAGTGCATCACCACGATGGCCTTGGTGCGGTCGGTGAGGGCGGCGGCCGCGGCGGCCGGGTCGATATTGCCGGTCGACTCGTCGATATCGACGAACACACAGGTGCACCCGCGCAGCGCCATCGAGGTGGCCGCGGAGGTGAACGCGAAGCTCGGGACGATCACCTCGTCGTCGGGGCCGAGCTCGAGCAGCAGCGCGCCCAGTTCGAGCGCGTGTGTGCACGAGGTGGTGAGCAGGGCGTGCTCGGCGCCGGTGATGGCCTTGATCTTCGCCGTGGCCGACTTGGTGAACTGACCGTCGCCGTGGCTGTGATCGGAATCGAGCACGGTCATCAGATTGGGGCGTTCGGCGGCAGCGCGGAACGGCCTGCTGAAGATGATGCGGTCGCTCACGCGCGGTGGCCCTTCTCCGTCGCGGCTGCCGGTACCGCGGCGTCGACTCGATGGATCACGGCCGGCGCGTGCATCGTATCCGGGCGCGGTGTCGGGGTCTGCACGGTCAGGTAGAGCGGCTTGCCGACCAGGATGTGCAGCGCGACACCGAGATACTCGGCGATCAGTCCGAGCGAGAACAGCATCGCGCCCGAGCACAGCAGCATCACGACGATGATCGAGGCCCAGCCCTCGGGATCGTGATTGTCCTGCGTGAGCGCCTGCACGATGACGATGCCTGCCATGATCACCCCGGCCACCGCGAGCGTGACGCCGAGCATGCTCACCAGTCGCAGACCACGAGTGCCGCTGCACAGCACCATCTTCCAGAACAGCGAGAACAGGCGGCGATAGTTGTAGCCCGATTCCTCCCGGCCTTCCGCGCGCAACACCACCGGCACCGACACCGCGTTGCCGACCACCCAGGTGAGCGCCACGTCCAGGTACACGCCGTTGGCCGCGACCTCGGCGAGCTGACGGCCGATGTCACCGCGGATCAGCCGGAAGCTCTCGAACCGCGTCGAATCCGGGAACGCGAACACCGTCGCGAGCACTATCTTGGCGCCGCGCGAGGTGAGATTGCGCAAGAAGCCGTGCGGGCGGGTGTTGGACGGTTTCGAATAGACCAGGTCCGCGCGTGAGGCCAGCGCCGCGTCGAGGAAGTCGGCGATGAACGCGGGGTCGTGCTGACCGTCTTCGTCCATCGTGACGATCCAGTCGCCCTGCGCCGCCGACATACCGGCGATCGTGGCCGCGTCCTGACCGAAATTGCGGCTCAACCACACCGCCCGCACCTGCGGGTAGGAGCCTTCCAATTCCTGCAGCACGACATCGGAACGGTCGGGGCCGTTGTCGTGGACGAGGATGATCTCCTCGACGGCGAAGCGTGCGCCCGCGGCGGTCGTGGTGGGGCCCGTGAGCCGATCGAGCTCCGCGACCAGCGCCGCGATCGTTTCCTCGCCCCGGTACACCGGTACGACCACCGACACCGACTGCACCGGGCTCGACCCGTTGCGAGGGGGCGCGCCCACGCGCACCTCGGTGCTCGGCCTGGAAGGTGCGGAAGGAATCGGCATCGGACACTTTCGGTATGCGGAGGTTTCGGTACGCGGAGGTATTGACCCAACAGTGTGGGCACTTTAACACCGGGGGGTGACGGGTCGGCGGTAGCGGATCCCGCTGTGCGGCGGTGCCGATTCCGGTGCGTGCCTGTAGGGTCTGTTCCTCGTGGTGGAAAGTAGAACCCCGTCCCGACGTTCGGTCTACATCTGGGGCTTGATCACCTCCCTAGGAGTGATCGCGGGCTATGGTGCGGTTCTGCTCGCCAACGTGCGGCACTTCTACACCGACGACACCGAATCCCAGTACGTCCCGCTGTGGGTGATGCTCGGAAACCGGCTGCGCGACGGCGATCTGCCGGTGATGGTGCCCGAGCACTGGATGGCCGGCAACTACGCGATCGAGGAAGCGGGCCTGCTGAATCCGCCGCAGCTGCTGATCGATCTGATCGCGCCCTCGGTGGACAACCTGGTGCTGTACGCGACCGTGGTGAAGCTGATCTTCGCGATCGTTCTCGGCCTCGGCGTCTACCGGATCTGCCTGGCCTACGGTTCGCGCGTGCAGTGGGCGGCGCTGGCCGGTGTGTCGATTCCGTTCACCGGCTGGCTGCTGTTCTTCGACGAGGCCAGCTGGATGACCGCCTTCACCGGCACCGCCTGGATGGTGCACGCATGGGCGTCGGGTGTTCGCTACGCGCGGGGTCCCCGCCTGCTCGGTCAACGCTCGGAGGCGGTGGCGGAGCGTGACCACGCGGGGCGCCCGAGCGGACCGGTGGGTTACTGCGGCCCGATCTCCGTGTTCGTGTATCTCTACCTGGCGATTTCGGTGCAGTACATCTTCCCGGCGGTGGAGGCCGGTCTGATGATCGCCGCGGTGGCGATCGGCGAGCTGATCTACCAGCGGACCTGGCGCCCGTCGCTGAGACTGCTGGCGGTGGCGGGGCTCGCGGCGCTGGCCGGTGCCGCGACGTATCTGCCGAGCATGCTGTCGGCGAAGGTGACCTGGCGTGGCACCGCCCAGATCAACAACGACATGTTCCTCACCGTGCCGTGGTCGGAATCGTTGAACGCGAGCCTGCCCTCGACCCTGCCCGCCTTCACTTCGTGGTGGGGCTACGTGCAGCCGCTGCCGGTGGTCTACATCGCCTGGTTCCTGATCCCGGCCCTGGCGTTCATCGACTGGGGCAAGGCGCGCGCGGCCTGGCGCGAGCTCAGCGGCATCGGGCTGTTCGCGATCGCGGCGCTGATGTGGACGGCGGGTCCCGGCACGATCGGCCCGCTGCGCTGGCCCGCCCGGGTGCTGCCGATGGTGGCGCTCGGCCTGCTGCTGCTGGTCTGCGTGCTGCTGGGGCGCTTCGCCACGTTCAAGGACTGGCGTGCGCGCGGTATCGCGGCGGCCGTGCTGATCGGGCTGCTGTGGGTGCGGTCGTTCTCGGCCGACCCGCACAACTGGATCGCGCACGTGATCGCCGCGCTGGCCATCGCCGCGCTCGGCGCCGCGCTGGTGTGGCTCGCGCTGAACAAGGGGATGTCGGCGGCGGTCGCGCTGGCGATCATCGCGGTGTCGCCGATCGCCTACGTCCAGGTGCAACGGGCGCAACCCACCCCGATGAGCTGGAATCTGCCCAGCGACCGCGCCGCGGCGCGCGCGGCGTTCCCGGAATTCGCGGGGACCACGCTGCAACTCGGCGATCGCGCGTTGATCCAGCCGGGCGAGCGCACCCTCGACGGCGCCTACGGCTCGCTGGTCTTCGGCAACTACGCCAAGGACATCGAGCGCACCTACGTCAGCGGCTACACCCCCAACGGCCACTTCTGGTTCGGCGACATGCTCTGCATGCGCTGGGACACCAGCGTGTGCCCCGACGCCTACCGCCGTGCGTTCGCGGTCGAGCCGTCGACCGGGAAAACGGTCGTCGACCTGATGAACATCGACCGCGTGGTCCTGCAACGAGCGCTCTACCCGGCCGCCCGCACCGAGCCCGCCCCGGCGGGGTGGAAGTGGGTCGACTACCCGGGCCACGAGAACTACATCGCGGTCCTCGAGCGCGAGGACGGGCTGATCTCCACCCGCAACGGCCGGATCTCGGCGGTTCAGAACGCGACCGCGGTCTCGACTTCCGAAAGCGATACGACGAGTCGGGTCACCGTGAGCTCCGAGACCGGTGGCAGCGTGGTGTTCGCGCGGTTGGGCTGGCCGGGTTACCGGGTGAGCCTCGACGGCGAGGACATCCCGTTCAGGGTCGTCGCGAAGAGCTTCGTCGCTGTCGACATCCCGGCCGGGACACGCGACGGCGACCTGGAATTGACCTGGCGTCCGCCGGGCTGGAAGATCGGCGGCGCCGCGATCGGCCTCGGACTGCTCGGACTCGCGGTGTTCCAGTGGCTGTATGTGCGCGGACGCAAGCTCGAGGACGAACAACAGGACGCTCCGGCGGCCGAGTCCCTGGCCGATGACGACACCGCGCTCGCGGACGCCGTGCGATGACGACCGAGGCCGCGGGCGGCGTGCTCGAGACACCGGGCCCGCTGCTGCGGATCGTGAAACGGCAGGAGCTCGCGTTCGCGATCGTCGGCGGTTTCAACACCCTGCTCGGCATGGCCCTGGTCGTGTTCTGGCTGCACGTGCTCGGCGACGGCAGACCCGGTCTGGCTGTCGTGGCCGCCTACGCGGTCAGCACGATCGTGGCGTTCGTCCTGCACCGCACACTGGTGTTTCGCGTGCACGGACACCTCGCGCGGGACTTCCTGGCCTTCTGCGGGGTGAACGCGGGTGGACTCGTGCTCAACGTGATCCTGGTGGAACTGGCGGTCACCGTCCTCGGGTTCCCCGCCGCGCCCGCCTCGGTGATCGTCATGGGTGTGGTCGCGGTGCTCAGCTTCTTCGGACACCGCTACATCTCGTTCCGCCGGTCGCGGTAGGTTAGGGACATGGCGCACGAATCCACCATCGACGCAACCCTGCTCGGCCTGCTGGCCTGCCCCCAGGACAAGGGCCCGCTGCAGCTGGTGCGTACCGAAGCCGACGTGAGTGTGCTCTACAACCCCCGGTTGCGCCGCGCGTACCCGATCGACAACGGCATCCCGGTGCTGCTGATCGACGAGGCCCGCGACGTCGCCGCCGCCGAACACGAGTTCTTCGTCGCGGAGTCCTGACCGAGCCGTCGTTGTCGAGGATCTGTCACGAACGTCGCCCGCCTTTGTCGTTGGTGCGCCCCGTGTGGGGCGCGATCGCGCTGAATCACCAAACGCCGGTGTCGATGTCGCCGGTGAGGTAGCGCTGGATCGAGGGGCCGACGGCGTCGACAACGGCGTCGATCGGCATCGAGGCCAGGGGCTCGATACCGATGATCTTGCGAGCGGTCAGCAGGCCGATCATCTGTGCGGCGGCCAGCGATATCCGCGCGCGACCGTCGTCATCGGGCGTGGCGATGCGCACGCGCACCCGCTCGAGCACCACCTGGAGCAGGAACGAGCGTGCGAGGTTCGGTTCGCCGCCGCCGAACATGCTGCGCACCATCGCGACGATGCCCGGCCCCGCGGGGGAGTCCCACACGGTGAGCACCGCCCGCACCGCGGTCACGCCCAGTTCGTCCAGCGGCGCCCGATCGACAACGCTCAGCGTCACCTCCGGGTCGGCCGGAAAATCCACCGCCGCCGCGAAGAGTTGCTGCTTGGTACCGAAATAGTGGTGCACGAGGGCGGGGTCCACGTCGGCGTCACCGGCGATCGCCCGGATCGAGGTCTTGTCGAACCCGGTGTCGGCGAACCGGATCCGGGCCGCGTCCAGAATCGCCGTCCTGGTGTCGGTATTGCCAGGCCTGCGTCCGGTGCGACCGGATTTCGCTGTGCCGGAACCGGATTCGCCCTCGCTCATGCTGATCCTTTCGTCGTGGCCAGGTCTGCTCGCTACGGGGTACGTCGACGCAGGGTAGCCGCGGCCAGGCCGAGCGCCACCACCGCGAACCCGGCGACGACAGCGATATCGCGCCACATGGCGCCGGTCGGCTCGGCGTGCACCGACACCTGCTGCAGCGCGTCCACCGCATAACTCAACGGCATCACATTGCTGATCGCCTCGAGCCAGCCGGGTAGCTCCTCGCGCGGAACCAGCAACCCGCACAGGAATATTTGCGGCGCGACGATCACCGGCATGAACTGCACCGCCTGGAACTCGGTGCGCGCGAAGGCACTCGCCAGCAGGCCGAGCCCGACTCCGCACACCGCGTCGACCATCGCGATCAGCAGCACCCAACCGGGACTGCCCGCGGCGGTCAACCCGAGCAGCCAGAACGCGACCACGCTCGCGACGGCGGCCTGCGCGGCAGCGGCGAGGGAGAACGCGCTGCCGTACCCGGCGAGCAGGTCGAGTTTGCTCAGCGGCGTGGTGAGCAGTCGTTCGAGGGTTCCCGATGTCCGTTCGCGCTGCATCGCGATCGCGGTGATCAGGAACATCACGATGAACGGCAGGATGCCGAGCATCGTGATGCCGACGCGGTCGAACATGGTGAGTGGGGAGTGCGGGGCGCGCGGTGCGTCCTGGTAGATGAAGTACAGCAAGGTCATCAGCAGGGCGGGGACCACCAGGATCATCGCCACGGTGCGGTGATCGTTGCGTAGCTGGCGCAGGATTCGGCCCGTGGTGGCGGTGTAGGGGCGCAGGGTTGTCACGAGTGCTCTCCCATCGTGATCAAGGTCAGGAAAGCGGCCTCGAGGTTCTGTTCGTCGGTGCGTTCGCGCAATTGGTCGGGACTGAGCTGGGCGAGCAGGTTGCCCTCGCGCATCAGCAACAGCTTGTCGCAGTGTTCGGCTTCGTCCATCACGTGACTCGACACCAGCAGAGTCGTTCCCGCCGCGGCCAATTCGCGGAACTGTTTCCACAGCTCCACCCGCAGCACCGGATCGAGGCCGACGGTCGGTTCGTCGAGGACGAGCAGTTCGGGCTTGCCGACGAGCGCGCACGCCAGCGATGCCCTGGTCTTCTGCCCACCCGAGAGCTGATCGCCGAGCTGATCCGCGTGATCGGCCAAACCGACTGCGGTGAGCGCGGATTCGGTGTCGGCCCGGTCGCGCCCGTAGAGCGCGGCGTAGTAAGCCACATTGTCGCGGACGCTGATGTCGGAGTAGATGCTCGGCGCCTGGGTGACGTAGCCGACCCGGCGGCGCAACCCGGCGCTTCCCGCCGGCTCCCCGAGCACGGTGACAGAGCCCGACTCCACCAGCTGCGTGCCGACGATGCTGCGCAGCAGGGTGGTCTTCCCGCACCCCGACGGCCCGAGCAGGCCGGTGATCGAGCCGCGCGGGATGTCCAGGGTCAGGTCGTGCAGGACGGTGCGTTGTCCGCGTTCGACGGTCAGGTGCGCGACCTGAACTGCGATCGGCGGTGCGGTGTGCGACATGGTCGCCTCAATTCATCGAGTGTTGAATTCACTACGTGATGAATTTAGCGCGACGCGGTGGACCTGGCAAGGTCAGTGGGAATGTTTCGGCGGTGTCGCGGCCTGTTGACCTGGTTCGACGACGGTGAACTGGCCCATCATCCCGACATCCTCGTGCCACAGCAGGTGGCAGTGGTACATGTACGGCGTCGTCGGATCGGCGGGCCCGTCGAAGCGCAGGGCCAGGGTCGCCGCCGTGTTCGGTGGCAGGAAGATGGTGTCCTTGGCGCCGCCCAGTTCGGGTGCGGGCGGGGCGCCGTCGTAGTCGAGCACCCGGAACTGGACATCGTGGACGTGGAAGTTGTGCGCCATGCCGTCGATGTTGTGCACGATCCAGGTCTCGGTGGTGCCTCGGGTGACGGTCGTGTCGATGCGGCTCAAATCCATGCGCTCGCCGTTGATACCCGCCGAGGTCAGGTCGAATCGGCGTTCGACGACGGAGTCTGTGCCGTCGGGAATCGACGGCGGGACAAGGTTTTGCGGTAACGCGGGGGAGGGTCGCAGGGTGGACGCGGCGCGCAGTTCGAGCACATCGAACGTGTCGTCACCGCCGGAGAACCGGTTCGCCCAGAAGTCCAGGCCCGCGGCGAGCTTCTCACTGCGCAATACGGTGCGCTCACCGGGCCGCATTCGGACCACGATCTCGGCTCGCTCGCCGGGCGAGAGTGGGATGCGGTCCAGGGTGGCGGGGCGTTCGAGCAGACCGCCGTCGGAACCGATCATCGCGAACGGGCGACCATCGTCGAAGGCGAAGGTGTAGGTCCGCGCGGTCGAGGCATTGAGCAGGCGCAGCCGCACCAGTTCGTCGCCGACCTCCTGGTAGGGGGACAGGGTGCCGTTGACCATGGTGCGATCGCCGAGGAACCCGATATCGCGGAAGATCGCGTGCGCGCCGTCCAGGCGGGTGCCGCGCAGGCGCATGTCCTGCACGATCACCGGGATGTCGTCGACGCCGTAGGCGCTCGGCAGTGGCAGGTGCGAACTCGGTCCGTCATCGATCAGGAACATGCCCGCCAGGCCGCGTCGCACATGATCCTCGGTCGCGCCGTGCGGGTGCGGGTGGTACCACAGGGTCGAAGCCGGTTGGTCCACAGCCCATTCCGGTGCCCACGCGGCGCCGGGATCGACCATCTGGTGTGGGCCGCCGTCCATGGCGGCCGGTAGGTGCATGCCGTGCCAATGCACGGTCGAGGCCTCGGGCAACTGGTTGCGCACCTGGACTCGCACACGTTCACCGCGGGCGGCGCGCAAGGTCGGTCCCAGGTAGCTGCCGTTGAAACCCCAGGTGTCGGTGGCACGGCCGGGCTCGAACTCGGTGGTCCCGGTACGCATATCGAGCGAGAACACCCGCGTTCCAGCGGCATCGACCGTCGAGGCGGCGAGCGGTGGAATGTGCAGTGGTGTAGTGAATTCCGTGGTGCCGACGGTGGATACGTCGGCGTCGGCCCATGTCCACGCCACCGCGGCCACGATCGCGGTGACCAGGGTGAGGGCGAGCGCGCACGCGCCGAGCAGAAGGCGGCGCAGCCGACGTGGGGGAGAAGCCATGCATCGACGGTAGGGACGACGAGGCCGCACCACATCGGGGTGCGGCCCCGGTTCGACCCTGATTCCTGACCGCGGTGTTCAGGGTTCACACACAGCGAGAGATAGTGATGCGGGTCACATCGGTGCGGTGTCACTTTCCCGGCGGCTGCTTTGTCCCATGAACATCCCACCGACAAGGAGCACCGCAATGACTGCCACCACGCACCGCATCGTCGTCCTCGGCGCCGGATACACCGGCATGCTGGTCGCGATCCGCCTGGCCAGGCGTACCAGGAAGCTGGATGTGTCGATCACACTGGTCAACCCGTCGGCACGCTTCACCGAGCGGTTGCGGATGCATCAGATCGCCACGGGTCAAGAACTCGCACACCACGACATCCGGGAAATCCTCGACGGCACAGGCGTCGATTTCGTCCAGGGCTGGGCCACCGCGATCGACCCGACCGCGCAGAACGTCTCCGTCGACGGCGACGAGCTCGCCTACGACGAGCTGATCTACGCCCTCGGCAGCACCGCCGAGACAACCCTGGTGCCCGGCGTCGCCGAGCACGCCTTCACACTCGACGACCCGCGCCTGGCCCACGAATTCGCCGGCAAGCTGTCCGCTCTCGCGGCGCGGGGAGGGTCGGTCGCCGTCTGCGGCGGCGGCCTCACCGGCATCGAAGCCGCTACCGAGATCGCGGAAAGCCACCCAGGCCTGCGCGTCACCCTGATCAGCTCGGGTGAGCCCGGCGCGATGATGGGCGACAAGGCCCGCACGCATCTGCGCAAGGCACTGGATCGGCTCGGCATCGTGCGCGAGATCGGCGTGCGGGTCGCCGAAGCGCGGCCCGACGCCGTCGAACTCGCCGACGGCACGGTGATCGGCGCCGACCTCACCCTCTGGACCACCGGCGTGCGGGTGTCGCCGTTGGCCACCGAGGCAGGCATCGAGACCGACGCACGGGGGCTCATCGTCGTCGACCCCACCCTGAAGTCGGTGTCGCACCCCATGATCCACGCCGTCGGTGACGCCGCAGCCGTTCGCCAGGCGTGGGGGCAGGTACACGGCACGTGCCAGAGCGGTCTGCCCACCGCCGCCTACACCGCCGACGTGATCGCCGCGGAGCTGCGCGGCAAGACGGTCCGACCGTTTCGCTTCGGCTACTTCCACCAGCCGGTGAGCCTGGGCCGTCGCGACGCGGTCATCCAATTCACCAGAGCCGACGACAGCCCGCGCCGCCTCTACCTGACCGGTTGGGCCGCGCGCACCTACAAGGAGCTGGTCAGCGGTAGCCCCGTTCCGACATTCAAGGCAAGTAAGAAGATGACCATGAACGTGCAACTGTCCAAGGGTGGTAGAGCGACTCGCGCCACCGTGTGAAAGGTTCACCCCGTGCCCGATCAGGATTCGTTCCTCGAACACCGACGCCTGCTGTTCGCGACCGCCTATCGCATGCTCGGCACCGTCACCGACGCCGAGGACATCCTGCAGGACGCCTGGCTGAAGTGGAACGACACCGACCACGCCACGGTCGCCCACCCCAAGGCCTACCTGGTTCGCACGGTCACCAATCTCTCGCTCAACCGGCTCACCTCCGCCCGCGCGACCCGTGAAAGCTATATCGGCCCCTGGCTGCCCGAGCCGGTGCTGACATCGCCCGATATCGCCGAGGACACCGAATTGGCCGACACCGTCTCCACCGCCATGCTCGTGGTGCTCGAAACCCTCACCCCCGTCGAACGCGCGGTGTTCCTGCTGCGCGAGGTTTTCGGGTACTCGCATGCCGAAATCGCCGAAGCCCTCGACCGGCCGGAGGCGAGCGTGCGGCAGGTCGCGCACCGCGCGAAGAACCACGTCCAGTCGCGCCGCCCCCGATTCGATACCGACAAAGCCGCCCGCGCCCAGGTCACCGCACAATTCATGGCTGCTTGCGCGGGCGGTGACCTCAACGCCCTGATGGGTCTGCTCGCCCCCGATGTCACCTGCTGGTCCGACGGCGGCGGCGTGGTCACCGCCGCACGTCGGCCACTGCACGGCCCCGACCACGTCGCCCGGTGGATTCTCGGAGTCCTCGCCAAACCGTCGTCCGCGGGCTTCGAACTCACCTCGGCGAGCATCAACGGTGAGCTCGGCGCCCTTGCGTCCTTCGCCGGTAACCCCGGCGCCGCATTCACTTTCGACCTGGTCGACGGACACATCCAGAACCTGCGATTCCAGGTCAACCCGAGCAAGCTGGCAGGGCTCTATCGAGGCACCGAACTGCTCGGCTGAGCCGCTCGCGCCGCATCCGCGCGCCGCCCGCCCGCGCCCTTCGCACGCTCGAGATCACGCCGCGGCGACAGTGGCCGCGCCGCGGCGGATCGCGACGGGCGCGCGAATTGAGTGACAATGGGCAACGTGTCCGCCCAGGAACTGGCCGTAGATCCGCCCACCGCCGCGCGCAGACTGCTCGGCGCGATCATGTGGTCGGGTCCGGTCGCGCTGCGCATCGTGGAGGTCGAGGCCTACGGCAGCGATCCCGACGGGCCCTGGCCCGATCGAGCCGCGCATTCCTGGCCGGGGCCGACCGCGCGCAACGCGGTGATGTTCGGGCCGGCCGGGCGTCTCTATGTCTACCGCTCGTACGGAATTCACCTGTGTGTGAACGTGACCGGTGGCTACGACGGCGAAGCAGGCGCGGTGCTCGTCCGTGCGGCCGAAGTGGTCGACGGCATCGACACCGCCCGCGAACGCCGACCTGCCGCGCGCAAGGACACCGACCTGGCGCGGGGCCCGGGCAATGTCGGCAGCGCGCTCGGCGTCAGTATGGCCGACTACGGAACCGAGCTGTTCGACCCCTTCGCCGCTCTGCGCCTGGAACTGAAACCGCCTGTGCCGCAGTCCGATATCGCCTCCGGCCCCAGAGTGGGTGTCAGTGTCGCCGCCGAGATCCCATGGCGGTTCTGGCTCCCCGCTTCGCCCGCCGTCTCGACCTATCGGCGCAGCCCACGCGCGGCCGGGCCGACGGCTTAGCAGCGCTTTAGGAGGACTTCGCCGACAGCGATGAGTTTGCGAGCGCCGGCCCGTCCTATCTGTTGAACGCGCTACCAACCCGGCGCGACCGACTCGAAGGACGAGACAATGACCACTGCGACCCACTCCGCGAACTTCTCCAGCGCCGCCACCTACCGCCCCGGCAAGATCCGCAACCGCGTCCTGTGGACTCTGCAGATCGTGCTCGGTCTGTTCTTCGTCATCGCTTCGGGCGGCCCGAAACTCGTCATCCCGAACACCCTGATGGACAACGCACCCGAGAATCTGACCATCCCCCTCGGGCTGCTCATCTTCATCGGAGTCGTCGAGGTGGCAGGCGGTATCGGCCTGATGGTGCCGCGGCTCAGCGGCCTGGCCGCCGCGGGGCTGTCGGTGCTCACCGTGCTCGCCGCCGCCACCCAGGCCTTCATCGCCGACAAGCCTGCGATGGGGATCTTCCCGCTGGTGCTGGCCGCGATCTTCGCCTGGATCGCCTACGAGCGCCGCGCCACCATCACCGCATGGCTGCGATGAGCAGCGACTCGACACGCTGACGATCGCCGGAGCCCCGCGGCTGCGGCGATCATCGGCGTGCCGAGGGTTCGGTCGCGGAGCTGATCACACGGCCGCGATTTCGTCTCCGGATCCAATAGGGCGAACTCAGCGCAGGTGCGACGATCGAGGACCACGTCGAGAAGACCGTACGAGCAGGAGCGCCCGTGTTCACTTTCCCCAGCAGCGACGGCACCACGATCCATGTGCGGAGCTGGCTCCCCACCGAGACCGAGCCACGCGGCGTGGTGCAGATCGCACACGGCATGGGTGAACACTCCGAACGCTACGGCCACCTCGCCGAACGGCTCGCGGGCCTCGGTTTCGCTGTGTACGCCGACGACCACCGCGGCCACGGCCTGAGCATGGGTCCCGTACCGGGTGACCTGGGCACCGACGGATGGAACCTGCTCGTCGCCGACGAGGTGGCGCTCACCGAGATCCTGCGCGAACGTCATCCCGGCCTGCCCGTCACCCTGATCGGCCACAGCCTCGGATCCTTCGCCGTGCAGCAGTACCTGCTCGACCATTCCGACCTCGTCGACGAGGTGGTCCTGAGCGGTACCACCGCGGTCGACGGCCTGTTCGGCGAGATCGCGGCCGCCGGTGGCGACCTGATCGGCTTCTTCAATGCCGAGTTCCAGCCCACCCGCACCGACGCCGACTGGATCAGCCGCGACGAAGCCCAGGTCGACGCCTACAACGCCGACCCCTGGTGCGGTTTCGCCATAGACGAAGCGAACATGGGGCTGCTCGCGGTCAGCTCCCAGACCAGGTTGGCGGATCCGAGCACCGTGCGCACCGATCTGCCCGTCTACGTGATGGTCGGCGACAAGGATCCGCTCAACGACAAGCTGCGCCTGTCCGACCTGCTGGTCCAGCGCTACCGCGACGCGGGCCTGCGCGACCTCACCTACCAGGTCTACGCGGACGCCCGCCACGAAGTGCTCAACGAAACCAACCGCGACGAGGTCGAAGCCGATCTGCTGGCTTGGCTCACTCGGGCCCGGCCTGCGCGCGAGCGATGATCCGCATGCGGAAAGATGGGTCAGCGTGACCGGCGACATCTTCGACGAACTGACCTGGCGCGGCCTGATCGCGCAGTCCACCGACCTGGACGAGCTGCGCACTGCCGCGGCCGCCGGGCCCCTGACGCTCTATGCCGGCTTCGACCCGACCGCCGCCAGCCTGCACGCAGGCCACCTCGTCCCGCTGTTGGCGCTCAAGCGCTTCCAACTGGCCGGGCATCGGCCGATCGTGCTCGCCGGCGGCGCGACCGGCATGATCGGTGACCCGCGTGACGTGGGCGAACGCACGATGAACTCGACCGACACCGTCGCCGAGTGGGCCCAGCGCATCCGCGGGCAGCTCGAGCGTTTCGTCGACCTCGACGATTCACCGACCGGCGCGTTGATCGTCAACAACATGGACTGGACAGGGCCGCTGTCGACCGTCGACTTCCTGCGCGACATCGGCAAGCACTTCTCGGTGAACGTCATGCTCGCCCGCGACACCGTCAAACGGCGGCTCGAAGGCGACGGCATCTCCTACACCGAGTTCAGCTACATGCTGCTGCAGGCCAACGACTATGTGCAGCTGCGGCGCGAACACGGTTGCACGCTGCAGGTCGGTGGATCCGATCAGTGGGGCAACATCATCGCGGGCGTCGAGCTGAACCGGCGCGTCGACGGCGCGCACGTGCACGCGCTCACCGTGCCGCTGGTGACCTCGGCCGACGGCAAGAAGTTCGGCAAGTCCACCGGTGGCGGCAGCTTGTGGCTCGACCCCGAACTGACCAGCCCCTACGCCTGGTACCAGTACTTCGTGAACACCGCCGACGCCGATGTCGTGCGTTACCTGCGCTGGTTCACCTTCCTGAGCCGCGAAGAACTCGACGAACTCGAGCAGGCGACAGTGGAACGCCCGTTCGCCCGCGAGGCGCAGAAGCGCCTGGCCGCGGAGATGACCACACTCGTGCACGGTGAGGCCGAGACCCGTGCGGTGGAACTCGCCAGCCAGGCACTGTTCGGTCGCGGTGAGCTGGGCGAACTCCCACTGTCCACGCTCGGTGCCGCCCTGCGTGAGACCGCGGTCGACGGCAAGGTCGCCGAAGTGGTGCCGGGTGAACCGAACACGATCGTCGACCTGCTCGTCGCGTCGGGCCTGTGCGAGAGCAAGGGAGCGGCCCGTCGCGTTGTGAACGAAGGCGGGGCGTCGGTGAACAACCAGCGGGTCAGCGACATCGAATGGACTCCGTCCGAAGCCGACTACCTGCACGGTGAGTGGCTGGTGCTGCGGCGCGGAAAGAAGAACATGGCCGGCGTGCATCGGATAGCCTGACGTCGTCTGCGGAGGCCTGAGTCACATGCGTGTGATTCAGGCCGGCGCAGCGGCTGCGCGCACTGCCGTGACCTGCGGAGATTCGGTGCTGTTCAGGCGATTTGACGCGGCGTTATCCGGCGCGTAACTTATTGGAAGTCAGAGCGACACGGACACCAACCCGGAGCCGAGACGCTAGCCCGAGAGGCTGGCGGGCCAAGGGAAAACGCGGTAGTACGGGGAAGCGCCTGACAGAGCTGAAGATCTTGTGACCAGGCTTACGATTGACATCGTCTGGACGTGAGGTTAGGCTGGAACAGTTGCCCTGCGGAAGATCCGAAGGATTTCGGTTATTTCGCTTGTGCGTGTGTTCTTTGAGAACTCAATAGTGTGTCGATGAATGTCAGTGCCAATAATTATTATTGGTTCCAATCTTTCATGTACCCCCCGGTCGT